>CAZMDE010000098.1:0-8226 GCA_964564355.1 uncultured Bacteroidales bacterium
GGCTGCGGTTAAAGACGCTGGAAAATTCAAGGTAGAAGGGAAGGAGTATGTAGTTGAGGATGGGGATATTATGCATTTTAGATTTAATGTTTAAGGTATTTTAGATTACATATTAACAGATTACAGATTACAGATTACAGATTACAAATTACCAGATTACCAAATTATTAAATTACAAATCTCTGATAACTGACTACTGATAACTGATTAATGAAAAATATCCGGAATTTCTGTATTATAGCACATATTGACCATGGCAAGAGCACTTTGGCAGACCGCCTGCTTGAGCTAACAGGTACTGTTTCCGGCAGCCAGATGCAGGAACAGGTGCTGGATGATATGGATCTGGAAAGGGAAAGAGGCATTACTATTAAAAGTCATGCCATACAGATGGAGTATAAGTTTAATAATGAAAATTATATTCTTAACTTAATAGATACCCCCGGGCACGTTGATTTTTCATACGAGGTTTCCCGCTCTATAGCTGCCTGCGAGGGTGCTTTGCTTATCATTGACAGCACCCAGGGAATCCAGGCACAGACAATATCAAATCTTTATCTTGCCCTTGAACATGACCTGGAAATAATTCCTGTTCTTAACAAAATGGATATGGCGAGCTCGATGCCTGAGGAAGTAAAAGACCAGATAGTTGACCTTGTTGGTTGCAAAAGGGAAGATATTATTGAAGCCAGCGGTAAAACAGGTATGGGGGTCGAAACTATTCTCAGGACTATTATAGAAAAGATACCTGCTCCTAAAGGTCAAAATGACCAGCCTCTCCAAGCATTGATATTTGATTCGGTCTTTAATTCATACAGAGGAATCATAGCTTATTTTAAAATATTCAATGGTGAAATACGAAAGGGTGATTTTGTAAAGTTTGTTGCTACGGGTAAGGAATACAATGCAGATGAAATAGGTGTTCTAAAATTGAAGCCTGAATCCTGTAATGTTTTAAGTGCGGGTAATGTAGGTTATATAATATCAGGTATAAAGACATCAAAGGAAGTAAAGGTCGGAGATACGATTACTCATGTAGATGAGCCATGTGAAAAAGCAATCGAAGGATTTGAAGATGTTAAGCCTATGGTATTTGCAGGTGTATATCCTGTAGATGCTGATGATTATGAAGATTTAAGGGATTCTATAGAAAAGCTGCAATTGAATGATGCATCGCTTACCTTTGAGCCTGAATCATCAATGGCGCTTGGTTTTGGCTTCAGGTGCGGCTTTCTTGGATTACTGCATATGGAGATAATACAGGAGCGACTTGAAAGGGAATTTAATATGAGCGTCATTACTACTGTTCCCAATGTCTCTTTTAAAGCTTACCTGACAAGCGGAGAAGTGATCGAAGTTCACAATCCTTCGGGAATGCCTGAACCAACTTATCTTGACCATATAGAAGAACCATATATAAATGCACAGATAATTACAAAGTCCGAGTATATCGGGGCAATAATGAATCTTGTCATTTCAAAGAGAGGAAACCTTAAAAACCAGATTTACATATCTACTGACAGAGTAGAGCTGACATGCGAAATGCCTCTTGGGGAAATTGTTTTTGATTTTTATGATAAGCTTAAAAGCATTTCCAAAGGCTATGCTTCTTTTGACTATCATCGTATAGATTACAGAGCATCGCACTTAGTCCGTCTTGACATACTGCTAAACAGTGAACCTGTTGATGCACTATCAGCACTGATTCACAGAGACCATGCCTACGAATTTGGCAGAAAAATATGTGAAAAGCTACAAGAACTGATACCCAGACAACAGTTCTTAATAGCAGTTCAAGCTGCTATTGGAGCTAAAATTATTGCAAGGGAATCTATTAAACCTGTCAGAAAAGATGTAACTGCCAAATGTTACGGCGGAGACATTACACGTAAACGCAAGCTGCTTGAAAAGCAAAAGAAAGGCAAGAAAAAGATGCGCCAGGTAGGAAATGTCGAAGTCCCTCAATCAGCCTTCCTGGCTGTGCTAAAGCTGGACTAAAGTAGTCTTTAGTTATTAGTCAAAATGCTACCAGCTGTTGGATAATAGCTTGAATCTTGTATTGAAATAATTCATACCAACCCGTTAACAAGATAAATAAAAAGTTCACGCAGAGAATTAATAAGAACTTTGATTTAAATACTAACAAAATGAGCCAAAATAGCACACTGATTTATATAAGATGATTATGATTTATTAAGATTTAAAATTCAAAGTATTACAACAGGATTCTTTAGCAGAATCAGAAAGAACAAGAAACGCAATGAAAGCAATAAAATATATTACCGATCTTGATAGCGGTTTGGTATTAAAACATACTTTTCAGTAATATTTTATTATTGAGTTCTTTTTTATTTATATTTTTGTTAGCTATAATAATTGCATTCATTAATGAAATTAAATGTAAGGGAATATTTCAAGCTATCTTTAATATATACTGTTGTTGCAGCTCTTCCCTCATTACTTCAAACCTTAGCCCAACCTTTTATTGTTGGTAAAGGTAAGCTTAATGCTGTGGATTTTTCACATCTTGCAATTACAGAAATAGTCACATCATTTGTATTTGTTGTTGCAACCTGGTCAATGGGAAATGCAATATCCCGCTTTTATTATGATTACATTGATGACAAGAAGGGATATAACAGGTTAGTTTCCAGTATATTTAACTCAATATTAATAAGAGGCATCCTTTTGTTGATTTTAGGATTAATAATTGGAAAATATGTAGGAGGTTTTTTCTCTCAAAAAGAATTGCAGGATTTCCCATCATATGGTTATGCATCAATAATCCTTGGCATAAACAGGGCATTATGTCTTACTGCATTTGCTTTATACAGAAATGAAAAAAAGGTTAAAAGGTTTATAATATTTAATGTATCACTTGGTGTACTAAGAACAGCATTTCAATTATCGGGATTGTTTTTTTACAAGATGTCTTTTATAGGTTATGTATATGGCGGTTGTATTGGAAGCGGAATCACCACAATTGCTTTATTAGGGTATACATATTACCATTCCGGAATTCATTTGGATTTCAAGATATTAAAGTCATTAAACCGTTTTGCAAATCCATTATTTATATACGGGTTAATTGCATGGGGCATGATGTATACAGGGAGATTTTTTCTTGAGGATTTTCCGAAGGAACTTGGAATTTATTATACAGCAATTAATTTTGTAATAGGTATTCAGTTGGTTTTACAGGGTATACAGGGAGCAACCCAGCCTGAATTTTTCAGGTTCATGAGTTTAGGTACAGATAAACATCAGGGAGAATTGAAGAGACTTGGTAATATGCTTATGGTTCAAACACAGGCTCTTATTGGTTTGGCAATTATCCCTGTTATGCTTTATCTTACTCTATTTTACAAGTCAGATGTAAAAGCAGCTTCGACTTTTATTGGAATCATATTTATTGACTATATCCTAAAGACACAGTCTAACTTGTTTTCCTACCCTATTTACTACTTAAAGAAAACAAAATTTCTATTTATTATAAATACAACAGTTTTGGTTTTGAACCTGTTTCTTAATTTTTTATTAGCTCCTATATTGAAAGTGTATGGGTTGATAATTGCAACAATCTTATCTGACTTTATCCTTGTATGTGGTATCTATATTTATCAAAACAGAATTATAAAAATTGAATGGAATTTAAATAAGACGCTAATACTTCCTTGCATAGTTGTTATTATGGCATCAATTATTGAGATATTAAAAAATATATTGCACATACATCATCAGTATCTTTCTTCAATTCTGATTGTAATAACTATTTTTAGTTTTATTTTTATACTATACAGAAATGAAATAAGGGGAGTAATTTTAAAATATTTGAGATGACAGCTGTTGTAATCAAACGCAAATTAGAATCTTTTGAAATAATCGATATTATTAATTTGATTGGTAATACCAAAGGCTATGTAATTTTTACAAATATAAATTTACCTGAAGAATTTAAGAATTTTGAAATCCATGAACTATATAATGATAATGATGCTAAACGAAATATAAATTACGAAACATTAAAAAAAATAAATGATTTTGGAGATAAAACTATTAATAATAAGCCTATAAGCGAATATCTTACTTTTGAAAAGGCAGGTATATGGCATTATCATAAATTTCGTATTTATTTCTTAATGCGTAATTTGTCATATGAGATAAATGAAATAAAGTATTACTCTGATAATTTTGAAAAAGTACTTTTTTATACAGATAAAAGAGAATTAAAACTATATAAAAACCTGCCTCAGAATACAGAACTGCATATTTTAAAAAGGAATACCCAAAGCAAATTAAATTATAAAACAGTAATAAATTATTCAATATTTTTCACTTTAAGAATAATTATCAGCCTCTTTAAACATAGCTCACTCAGAAGAAAAAAACACATAATAATTGACCATACCAAAAGACAAATCTGTTTAGATATTAGTACTCTCCGTGAAGTAAAGGATAATTACAATCTGTCATATTTATTAAATAAAGCAGATAAGGATTTTGTGATACTAAGAGAAGTTTTTATACCAAAATTTAAAGATAAAGAAACTTTTATACTAAACAGAGAATATTTTTGGAATTATCATAAAAGATACAAAAGGATTTTCAGTGAATTCGTGGTTTTCAGGGCAATATTTAATATCAGATTACATAAGCAGAGAAAACTAATAATACATGAACTTAGGGGTATTTACAAATTAATTCAGTCGCAGGAACTGACACCTGAGGAGGATATGATTAGTAAATATTTAACGTCTTTCCATAAAACAAGCACTTATTATGTGTTTAAATATTTAGCTTACAAATATTTTTTCAGTAAATACAATTTCAATACAGTAAGCTCAATAGATGAAAATAGTGCTATTATCAAAACTATTATGGATTCTGCAAAATCTTTAGACATTAAAACTATAGGCATTCAACATGGTAACATACATGACCTTCACCCTGCTTATATATTTACTCCTATAGATAAAAAAAATAAAGTCATGCCGGATTATACATTGGTATGGGGGAAATTTTACAAAGATTTTTTAGCAACAAAAGGTAATTATCCGGAAGTGTCTATAATTACTGTTGGGCAGCTTCGTACTGATATAATACCAGTTATTAGTAATCAGTCTTCAGTTATCAGTAATCAGTCATCAGTTATTAGTCAACAGTCAAAGAAAATAGTTCTGTTTGCCTCACAACCTCAAAGGGATACTGCATTACGGTATAAAGCTGCATTTGATGTTTTTGCTTCAGTAAAGGATGAAAAGGATATTTTCCTGTATGTTAAGCTGCATCCAAATGAATTAAATGATTTTAACTATTATCATTCTATTGCAAAAGAAGCAGGTTGCAGTAATTATGAAATCATTTATTATTATGACCTATATTTATTGCTTTCACGTTCTGATATTGTCATTACTTGTTTTTCAACAGTAGGAACAGAAGCAGTCTATTTTAATAAACCCTTGATTATTCTTGATTATCTCAAACATGATATACAAAATTATTATAAGAGTGGGGTAGCTTTCCAGGCTAAAGGAATTGATGAATTAAGAAATTACATAAAAGATATATTGTCAGGCAAATTATTATATAACAAGAAGGCTCATGAGGACTTTATTAATCTTTACGCATATAAGATTGATGGAAAAGTTTCAGAACGCTGTATTGATTTTATAAAAAGTTTTGCTGGGCAATGAGATATGCTTTTATCCTTATATAAAATTACACTTTTCAAAGTACCTTGATTTTGTATAAAGTGTCATAAAAATAAATTTAGTTAAAAAATAATATTCTTAATAATAATTTAATTACTTTTGTTTTTGGTATAATTATTTGACATGTAACTTTGTATCATATTTAGTTGTGAAATTAATACTAACAACTTATGAAAAAAAACAAATTTTGTTTTACAATTACCACTTTCGTTTCAAGTATAATTACAATCAGCCTGATTGCTTTACTCTTTATACCTTTCTCTGTTTTTTCTCAACAAGGAGTAGCAATTAATACAACAGGAGCAGCAGCTGACAATTCGGCAATACTTGATGTTGCAACCTCTGGAAGAGGTATCTTAATACCCCGTATGACAACAGCAAACCGCCCAGTAAATCCTGTCGAAGCATTGCTTATTTATAATACTACTACTCAATGTTTTGAAGCATATAATGCAACTACTTCTCTGTGGATAAGTATAGCTTGCTTAGGTTGTACGGGAGCACCCTCTGCTCCGGTTGCTGCTCCTAATGTCACTACAGCTACACAGATTATATGGAACTGGGATGCTGTAAGCGGAGCTAACGGTTATAAATGGAACAATACTAATGATTACAATTCTGCAACCGACAACGGAGGAAGTACATCATATACTCAAAAAGGACTTGCATGCAATACCACTTATACATTATATGTATGGGCTTATAATGCTTGCGGAAATTCAACCGCCACTATGTTGACACAGACTACAAATGTATGCACTGTTGCCTGTGCTGGGGGTGCTAATACTATAACTGATTCTCGTGACAATAAGGTTTATAAAATAGTACAAATAGGTACACAATGCTGGATGGCGCAAAATCTTGATTTTGGCACTTATGCTATAGCAATAGTTCAAATTTTGCCTCAAAGTCTTAGCACGAAATATTGTTATAATAATAATCAAACCAATTGTTCTACCTATGGAGGACTATATGAATGGGATGTAATGATGAATGGTTCTGTAGGTTGCAATGGGACAGGTACCTCACAACCAGGTTGTTCCATACCGGTAAAGGGTATTTGCCCAACTGGCTGGCATGTTCCATCTCATTATGAATGGACATTATTAGAAAAAAATGTTGGAAGTAATCCCGGAGCTTTTCCTTATGATGAAATTGTACCTTCTTTTAGTTATTTGGGGACAGATGAAGGTAATAACCTGAGAACTACTACCGGATGGACAATTGGTACTTGCGCCACACCTCCCGGTGGTCCATGTATTGGCACAAATAGCAGCGGATTTTCTGCTCTTGCAGCAGGCGATGTCCTGTGGGGAAGTTTCTTTATGATTGGTACAGATGCAATGTGGTGGACATCAACAGGGGATAAAAATAATAACAAAAATGCATGGGGAAGACACCTGCAATATGATTATGCAAATGTGCAAAGATACATATCCGGTAAGCAATTGGGATTTTCTGTTAGATGTCTTAAAGACTGATTTTGTGTTATTTACAATTGTTTTTTATTTTATAAAGCTCATTGTGTTCTTCTGTTATTATTTCCAAATATCTCTCTGAATTACAAACCAACATACGTGCTATTTTATTGTATTTAAGAACTATATTTACCACATTAACTTAAATATTATACCTCTCGTTTGCTTTATTAATTAAGAGATGCACAAAAATAAAATCTTTAAAAATTGTCTTTTTCTTTAAGTTATTTTAATTTTTTATTGCACAATAATAAAATTATATTAAATTTGCAGAATTAATTCTAACTAATTTTTTTAATTTATTAATTACTAAACTCTTAAATTGTATGAAAAAAATTTGTACATTACTTGTAATGTTGAGCTTTGCGGGATTTGTATCTGCTCAACCTTTTATTCAAAGTTCAAAAATGAAGGAAATTAAAACAAACAAATCATTAAAATACGAATTACCTTCACTTAAAATCTCAAATCCTGAGATATTTAATAAAAAAAACAATAGCAAATCTACTGATTCAAGATGGTATAATTATGCTTATACTATGCAGAACATATATTTCCCTGGATCTGCAACTAACAGAAAAAGCGGTCTTCTTTTCCCTGACACAACTACAGTTATTAAATATACTGATGGAGTTGCTGCTCCTTCATGGCATGGTTTTGCTATTGTATTAGACCCTACTGATAATATTTTTCAGGACGATGCTCTTTTTAATATGACAAACAGAAATTTTAAATACACAATTGATTCAGTGGGAATTCCTTATGGATATTTTAGAAATATTCCTAACCCTGCAATTGTTGACACTCTTGTTGTTGAAATTATTACAAATGTTGTTAAAAAAGTATACTACTTTAAAGGTATGTCTGCTAAATGGGGTGCTGATACTACTTATTTTCTCGGACTTAGTGTTGATGATGCTCATAATTATATAAAAGAAGATGCTACAACTGAATATGAAAAAATTAAAATCCCTTTAACAAATTCTGATAGTACTGCTGTTACAAATGGTTCATATTATCTTAAAGAAATGTTTGCA
>CAZMDE010000099.1:0-8178 GCA_964564355.1 uncultured Bacteroidales bacterium
GCGTAAGGCGTAAGGCGTAAGGCGTAAGGCGTAAGGCGTAAGGCGTAAGGCGTAAAAAAAATTAAACACAAAGGAATACACAAAGGAATACACAAAGACCACAACATAAGGTTATTATAATATTTATGCAACAAAGTCCTTTGAAAATAATAATCAGCAGAACTGATAGTATTGGAGATGTAGTGCTGACATTACCTATTGCAGGTGTATTGAAAGAGCTATACCCTGATTGTAAAATATTCTTTCTTGGTAAAGACTATACCCGCAGTGTTGTTGAATCATCAGTTAATATTGATGAATTTGTTAGCTGGGATGATATAAAAAAGTTGAAAGGTTTTGAGCAGATTGAGAAAATCAAAAGTCTGTCAGCAGATGTAATTATTCATGTATTCCCTGTAAAAAAAATAGCAAAGCTTGCCAAAAAAGCAAATATTCCTAAAAGGATTGGCACTACCAATCGTTTGTATCATTGGCTTTATTGTAATTTTATTTTTATTCTATCACGTAAAAATTCTAAATTTCACGAAGCTCAGCTTAATCTTAATTTATTAAAGCCGCTTGGGTTTAAAAAAGTTCTGAAGCTTGACGAAATACCTAATTATTATGGGTTGAAGAGAATAAATCCTCTTAGAGATGAATTCAGTTATTTATTATCAAAGGATAAAATTAATCTCATAATTCATCCGAAGTCAAAGGGGAGTGCAAGAGAATGGGGGCTAAATAATTATAAAAGATTAATAGAAATTCTTCCTAAAGATAAATATCGTGTTTTTATTACAGGTACGGAAGAAGAGAAAAAGATAATGGAGAGTGGAGAATGGAGAATGGAGAATGAAGGAGGAGTTGAAGTAATTGATATTATGGGTAAACTGAACTTGTCTGAACTTATAAGCTTTATTAATTCAGCAGATGTTTTAATAGCAGCCAGCACAGGACCTCTTCATATAGCTGCTGCATTAGGTAAGTGTGCTATTGGTTTGTATCCTCCTATTCGACCCATGCATCCGGGAAGATGGGCGCCAATCGGAAAAAATACCTCTTACATTGTGAAGAATAAAAAATGCAATAAATGCAGGAATAAGATGAAATGCGAATGCCTTGAAAGTATTACTCCAGAAGAAGTTTATAAAATACTGAATGCTAAATGCTGATATCTGAGTTTCTATTTTCTGAATAGTCTTAGAATATCATTTCCATTAGCGAAAATCAATAGGGAGAAAAGTATTACCATACCGGTTATCTGAGCATATTCAAGGAATTTATCGCTTGGCTTTCTTCTTGTTACTATCTCATACAGAAGAAAAAGCACATGCCCGCCGTCAAGCGCAGGAATTGGCAGCAAATTCATAATAGCAAGCATAATTGAAAGAAAAGCTGTCAAGCTCCAGAATGAGTGCCAGTCCCATACTGGTGGAAAAATATTACCTATTGCTATGAAACCTCCAAGTGATTCATAGGCTTTAGTTTCAGGGGATATTATCAGCTTAAGTTGCTTTAAATAGTCACCTATCATTTTGTAAGCCTTAACAGTACCTGCAGGGATTGCCTGAAAGAATGAATATTCTTTCTTTTCAAACTGGAAATATTTATCCAAAGATTTCGATCTTACTCCTATTAATCCTTTTTCTGACACTTTAATCTTTGTTCGAATTGTATCATTATTTCTCAGAGCAACAATATCAACCTGCTGATTTTTAAACTTCACAATTTCATTACGGAAATCATAATAATAAGGAGTATATGTTTTATTAATACCAATAACCCTGTCATTTACTTTTAAACCTGCATCTTTAGCAGGAGAGTTTTTAGCAAATTCGATGATCTCAAAAGGAAACCTGACAGAAATAAAATCAGATGAGCTGTGCTTTATAAGTTTAGAAATAATACTTTCAGGTATTAATACTTCCTGTTTTTTATCATCCCTGATTATCTGGATAGATTTGGCATTATTAAGAATTATATATGAAGGTATTTTAACAAAGTTATCAATATGATGATTATCAACAGATAATATTTTATCACCATTGCGTAAACCCATCTGCATTCCGAGTGAGTCAACACTTATACCATTTTTAACATTAGCAGAAGGTAAATATTCATCTCCCCAGTATGTAAGCATAACAATATATATGCCTATTGCAAGAATAACATTCATAGTTACACCACCAAGCATAATTATAAGACGTTGCCAGGTAGTTTTGGAACGGAATTCCCATGGTTGGGCAGGTTGCTTCATTTGTTCTTTATCTAAAGATTCGTCAATCATTCCGGCAATCTTGCAATAACCTCCCAGAGGAACCCAGCCAATACCGTATTCTGTGTCTTTCTTTTTGAATTTGAAAAGAGAAAACCACGGGTCAAAAAAGAGATAAAACTTTTCTACTTTAGTTTTGAATAGCTTTGCAGGTATGAAATGTCCTATTTCATGCAGCAATACAAGAATTGATAAACTTAGTAATAACTGTAATATTTTAATCAGTATTTCCATCTTATGATTTTAGATTTTAGATGTAACTTAATGCTTTTTCGCGTGTCATTTTATCTGTTAGTATATAATCTTCAAGAGTTGGTTTTTCAATAAATCTCGTAGTTTTAATACACTTTTCAATAATATCTGACATTTTTAAAAAACTTATCCTGCCTTTAAGAAATTCATCTACAGCCATCTCGTTTGCAGCATTCAACACACAGGGTATATTTCCTCCTTTGTATAAAGCGTCATAAGCAAGTGCAAGATTACGAAAATTTTTTGTATCTGGTTGTTCAAATGTTAATTGAGGGTAATTTATAAAGTTAAAGCGCTTGAAATCAGTTTTTAATCTTTTTGGATATGATAGAGCATATAGTATAGGCAGCTTCATATTTGGCAACCCCATTTGCGCTTTCATTGACCCATCTTCAAATTGAACAATTGAATGAATTATTGATTGAGGATGAACAATAACTTCAATCTGAGATAAATTCAAATTAAACAGCCATTTTGCTTCAATCACTTCAAGCCCTTTATTCATCAAAGTGGCAGAATCGATGCTTACCTTAGCTCCCATATTCCAGTTAGGATGATTGAGCGCCTCTTCTTTAGTGACTTTCAGTAAATCTTCTTTTCTTTTTCCCCTGAAAGGTCCTCCTGATGCTGTAAGATAAATTTTCTCTATCCGGTTATTAAATTCTCCTGCTATGCATTGGAAAATTGCTGAATGTTCCGAATCTACAGGATAAATATTAACCCCTTTTTCTCTTGCAAGTTTGGTAACAATATCTCCTGCAACAACGAGCACTTCTTTTGTAGCCAATGCGATTTGCTTTCCATATTCTATTGCTCTGATAGTTGGTTTCAATCCCGAAAAACCTACAAGAGCAACAAGAACCATGTCTACAGATTCCAGCTCTGTAATATCAGTCAAAGACTCTTCTCCAGCAAATACTTTGATATCATGGGGAAGCAAAGCTTCTTTAACTTTAATGTAATTTTCTTTATTACTAATAACAACTGAATTGGGATTGAATTCAATAGCCTGCTTGATGAGTAAATCAGCATTATTCCTGGAAGTAAGCACTTCAACTTCAAACTCATCAGGATGATTTTTAATTACCTCAAGTGCCTGTGTACCTATTGAGCCAGTTGAACCTAATACCGCAATTTTTTTCAAATCAGTTAATATGTATTACTTAAATGTGCTATTAAACTTTTATTTTTAACTTTTAAATTTTCAAAACCTCATATAATCTTTTGGATTCACAGCTTTTCCATTATACCATAGTTCAAAGTGCAGATGAGGTCCGGTTGACAATTCACCTGAACTGCCTATTATAGCTATAACCTCACCGGCTTTTACATAATCACCTTCTTTCTTCATCAGGGCTGAGTTGTGCTTATAAACGCTTACTATATATCCCTGATGTTGTATTGCAATAACATTACCTGTTTTAATAGTCCAATCAGCTAAAATAACAGTTCCATCAAGAGTGGATTTAATAGGTTCATCTTTCTTAGCAACTATATCAATGCCGTAGTGACCGTTAGCAGAATTAAAATTATTTGTTACAATTCCTTTAACCGGTGTGAAAAAAAAATAATTCTTTATTGAATTCTGCGGGCTGTAATTTACAGATTGTTCATTGTCTATTGAAAGGTTATATTTATCCATATTTTCGATTTCCTGTCTTAGCAGCGAATCGCTTACCGATTTCTTATAAGTTATATTATCAAATCTTTTAGTCTTAACAGGCTTTTCGCCGATTGTGTCATAAGAATCTTTTCCTGTCATTATATTTTTAATATTTCTGATATAATCATCCTTAGCCTGAAGATTTTTTTCAAGCGAATCAGATTTTAGACTCAGTTCTCTTATTTTTTTATCGAGAGTTACGTTGGTATAACCGGGAATGTATTCTCTTAAAGGAGTAAATGCAATAATATAAGATGTGATAAAAATCAGCAAAATACTTAAAAATCCAACCCAGATAAAAACATTTAATTTTGTCAGGTTAAATGAGAATTTTTTTTCGAGCGTAGCCTCATCCCTTACTATTAAAAGGTATTTATGCTTCAGCTTAGATTTTTTCTTTTTTTCCAATATAATTATAAAAATATAATGATTAGGAGTTTAAATAAACGAAGTTTTAATAAATTAATTTGCAAACCTACAAAAAAGAATTTAAATATTTACTGATGAACCAATTATGTTAAAGCGAATAGAATTCAAATATATCGTATAACTAAAGAACTATTGAATTAATGAACTATTGAGATTGTGCAAAAAATTAAAAGGAAATTGAACATATTAATGGGAAATAAAATATTTTTGTAAAAAATTAGTTTACTTATACATATTTAAAATTTAGGATTTTAAGCTTAAAGTGTAAATCTTGATGATTCAATTTTTCAAATCTTTTAAATTTCGTTATTTCAGATTACTCATATTGCTGCCCTTGTTATTTTCGTGTTCTGTCAAAAAGGATACGTTTATAAGCAGAAACTATCATAAGCTTAATTCTCATTATAATGGTTATTTTAACGGAAATGAGAGTCTGAAAGAAGGTGTTGTGCTGTTAGACAAAGCTCATAAGGATAACTACCTTAAAATGCTGCCTGTTTTCAGATATGGCAATGAGCAGGACGCACAGTCGGTTGCTACCAATATGGACAGAGCTATCACTAAGGCTTCCACAGTTATTAAAAGACATTCGATGTTCATCAAAAAGCGGGAACGAAATTCATGGATACCTCAAAGTTATATGCTCATCGGAAAAGCTAATTTTTATAAGCAGAATTATATGGGAGCAAAAGTGGCATTTGAATATGTTCTTTCCAACTACAAAAAAACTCCCGTAACATATGAAGCCTCAACCTGGCTTGCAAGAACATATAACCAGATGCATAAGTTTGAGAAGTCACAGCCTCAGCTTGCTTCAGTGCAGAACAAGATTGAAAAAACCGGAGGAAATATTACTTTTAAGGATAAGCTGCTTAATCCTTTTGTCAAAAAGGAGATACCATTAAAGGTTTATAAAGATTTACCTCTTATTTATTCAGATTTTTATCTGCAGCAGGAAAATTATGGTCCTGCAATAGAGCATTTAAAAAAGGGGATAGAGATGAATCATAAGAAAAAATTAAGAGCAAGGCTCACATTTATACTTGCCCAGATATACCAGTCAAACGGAGAATTAAACCACGCTTCCAGATTTTATCGAAAGGTATTAAAATTAAATCCAAAATATGAGATGGCATTCAATGCAAAGATGAATCTGGCAAAATGTTATGATTCGAAAAATGCCAATAGTAAAGGGATAAAGAAAGAGCTGCTTAAAATGGTAAAAGACATTAGAAACAAGGAGTATCTTGACCAGATTTACTATGCTTTAGCAGAAATTGAATTAAGAGAAAATAATTTAGCTGAAGCAATAAAATATTTAAAGCTTTCAGCAGCTTCGGGCACAAATAATCCTAATCAAAAAGCTATTACTTACCTGAAAATAGCAGATATATATTTTAATAAACCTGATTATATATATGCAGCTTCTTACTATGACAGCACAATGACAATCCTTCCAAAGGATTACCCTGATTATGTAAAACTTATGGATAAAAAAAACACATTAAATGGACTGGCAAAGAATTTAAAAACTGTAAAATTGGAGGATAGCCTGCAGGTGCTAGCCAATATGTCGGAAAAAGACAGGGATATGGCAATTCAAAAATTAATAAATGATTATATAAAAAAAGAAGAGGATAAAAGGCAGGCAGAGCTGAATAAACAAATTAATATGGCAAATTTCATCCCTTCTTATACAGGACAAAATCAACAAGGCGGAACCGGTTCTAACTGGTATTTCTATAATCAAAATACTATCAAGTTTGGTATAAATGACTTTACTAAAAAATGGGGTTCAAGACCTCTCGAGGACAACTGGAGGTTAAGCAATAAAAAACAAGTAGCTTTTGCAAATTTTGATGACCCTAAATCAGATTCCGACAGTTCTGATACAGATAATTCCAAATCATCTCCAACAACTTTTAATCCTAAAGATAAAAAATCCTATTTAAAAAATATACCTCTGACACCTGAAGATATGAAGAAATCAAAGGAAAGAGTGGAAGAGGCGTTATATAGTATAGGGTTTATATATAAAGAAGGACTATTTGAATTTAAAAAATCAACCGAAGCTTTTGAAGAATTGGTCAAACGTTTTCCTGAATCAAAATACCTGCTAAGCTCTTATTACCAACTATATTCTATTTATAATGATGATTTGCATAATACTTCAAAAGCTGATTTCTACAAAGATTTATTACTGACTAAATTCCCTGACAGCGATTATGCAAAAATGATCAAAGACCCTGAATATGCTAAACATATCTCAAGCGCAAGGGATGAAGTTGCTTCTTTATATAAGGACACTTATCAGGCATACATTGATTCAAAATTTAACATAGTGATAGAAAACAGCAATAAGGCTTTAAAGGCTTATCACGGAAATGATTTATTACCAAAATTCGGACTGATTAAAGCACTTTCAATTGGTAAAACATCCGATATAAACGCTTTCAAAGCTTCACTCAACGAAGTTGTCACACAATATCCTAATACAAAACCAAAAATTGAAGCACAAAATATCCTCAATTATCTTGCAAATAATGATAAAAAAGCAGAAAATAAAAGTTTAGATAAAAGTACAAATACTCCCACCTCAAAATCATTAATTTTTTCTGAAAATCCAGAAGCAATTCATTTATACATAATGCTCATAGATGCCAAGGATGCTAATATAAATGATATTAAGATAGCCATATCAGACTTCGATACTCAGCAATTCAGCTTAGCAAAATTAAGCATCAGCAGCAATTATCTTAGCGGCGATAAACAGCTTATCACAGTTACCAATTTTGATAACAGAGACAACGCAATGCGCTATTACAATACAATTAAAGACAATAAGGCGGTTCAGACAGCACTTAAACAGACAAAATATCAGCAATATGTTATTACAACAGATAATTACACCATCCTTATGAAAAACAAAGACTTCCCCGGCTATTCCAAATTCTTCGAAGAGGTTTATATGAAGTAGTGAATTGGTTTACTGGTTCAATGGTGATATCTGTAAGCGCTAACAAAAAATTCTACTTGCTTTTTCCTTGGCCTGCAACAGCATTTATAGCTTTTTCAATTTCCTCCTGGTTGCCGAGATAATAATGCCTTATTGGTTTTAAAGCATCATCAAGTTCATAAACTAAGGGTACTCCTGTAGGTATGTTTAATGATGTAATTTCATCATCATTTACATTATCGAGATATTTGATAAGAGCCCTGAGACTATTTCCATGAGCTACAATAAGTATTTTCTTACCTGATTTCAAGTTAGGTGCGATCACTTCATCCCATAAAGGCATGAATCTAATCACAGTATCCTTTAAACATTCAGTTAATGGAATCAGCTTTTTGTCAACATGCTTATAGCATAGCTGGCTGCCTGAATACCTACTGTCTTCAGGAGTCAGAGCAGGAGGTCTGATATCAAAACTGCGCCTCCAGATATGAACCTGTTCATCACCATATTGAGCAGCCATTTCGCTTTTGTTCAGCCCCTGCAAAGCGCCATAATGCCTTTCGTTCAAACGCCAGTTGCGGAAAACGGGCAGCCACATAAGGTCCATCTCGTCAAGCATTATCC
>CAZMDE010000100.1:0-773 GCA_964564355.1 uncultured Bacteroidales bacterium
ATGGAACTATTGATGATAATGTTCATTTCCAGAATTCAGCTGAGCTTGTATTAGCTTTACTCAAAGAAAACAAGCAGTTCGACACTTTCTATTATCCAAATAAGAACCATTTTATCTACGGAGGTACTACCCGCCTCAATCTTTACACAAAAATGACCGAATATATTCTGAAGAATCTATAAAGAATTCTGATTAATTGAATTCATAGCTTTTTGAATTACTTCATCCAAAAGGTTATTTTCTGAAAGTATTCTTTCAACAAATTCCCTGAAAACACCCTCACCGCCTTTTGAACTGAGCTTCCATTTAGCGTGTTTACTGACATAATCTCTTGCATCGGCAGGCGTGGCGCTTATTCCTACTGCCTCGAGCAATGGTATATCATAAATGTCATCTCCAATATATGCTACCTCATCAAGTGAGATATTGAGCTTCATGCAAAGCTCTTCTGCTGTTTTCAACTTATTCTTTATTCCCATGAACAGGTATTCTATCTTGAGCTTTTCGGCTCTTCTCCTTACTATTTCGACATTTTCACCTGTTATAATACCTACAGGAATATTCAATGTTCTCAGGAAAAACACTCCTGCACTGTCAGAGGTGTTGAATTTCTTAAACTCATTGTTTGTATTGTCATAATACATACCTCCGTCTGTCCATACGCCATCTATATCAGTTAAAACAAGCTTTATATTCATAGTCTTTAGTAATTAGTCTTTAGTCATTAGAACATGTGAACACTATTCAATCATGTTTTTATAAATTATTTCGTC
>CAZMDE010000100.1:783-8170 GCA_964564355.1 uncultured Bacteroidales bacterium
TATCAGTTAAAACAAGCTTAATTTTCATAGTTGTTTAGTTTATCATATTATTATAAATAATTTCATCTTTAGGAATGTCGGTTATAGCGGTTCTCCCAATTACATTATCTTTATCTTTCCACTGAAAGCCATCGCCAGGGCTTAAAAGATGAATATCATTGATGCTTATTTTTTCTCCCTTTTTAATTGCTTTGATACTTGCAATAGAGCGCTCAAGCTTAGTTTTAGTGTTTTTTACAGAATCGCTTATAAGGATATCCTTTATACCCATAGACTTTTCTATGTTTCTTATATCTCTTACCATCCTGTAAATTCCTTCAACTCCCAGGGAACCTTTATGGTCAGTTCCTTTCATATTCCTGTCGAGAGTGATATGCTTTTCGATAATTTCAGCGCCAAGTGCAACAGCAACTGATGGCACAACAATTCCAATAGAGTGGTCTGAATATCCTATTGTGTATTGAGGGTATTGCTCTTTGAGATAAAGAATCGTGTTAAGATTTATATTTTTATATTCAGAAGGATATTGTGATAAACAATGAAGAATAGACACTTTTGAATGATATTTTGTGATGACTTCAAGTGCATAGTCAATTTCCTTTTTACCTGACATGCCTGTGGAAAGTATCATTGGAATGCCTGTTTCAGCTAATGCTTCCAGGAGAGGAAGGTTTGAGAGATCACGTGAAGCTACCTTCAGCCTGTCGGGCTTAAAGTATTTCATTATGCTCAGACAAGCTTTTGCACATAAAGTTTCAACAAAATCAAGACCTTTGGCTTTAGTATATTTATATAGTTCAAAGTGCTGCTCATCATTTAATTCGAGGAAAGCCCTGTGCTCACCATATGTTTTCCCGAAAGAATTGGGATTATCATATGGTTTATTCATTGCTGAAACAGATAGCTCTTCATTGAGGTCGCGCTTTGTGAGTTTCACAGCATCCATAGGTTTTAGCTCCTCATTGAAGAGCTTGTCGACCACAGGTTGAGCAACATAATCAATTATTTGCTTTGCTATATCGACTGAGCCATTATGATTTTGACCTATTTCTCCAACTATATATGTTGATTTCATCTTGTCTGTTATCAGTTATTTGGAATTTAACTTAATCTGAGATTTCATTGTTTCCAGGTATTTCGGATTTTTGTCTATTATCTTTATTATGTTATTTAATTCTAGTGTTTTATTAGAATCAGCCAGCTTAGCATATATTTCTTTGCTTACATCGAAATCTTCTTTAGTGTCAACTGTCAAACGGATATCATTTCTGTTGAATACGATTTCAGGTGCATCTATAAGCTTTACTTTAAATTTATTAATGTTTTCATAAATGAAGTTGGTTACATGCTCATGATAAATTTGTTTTTCGGTAAATCCCTTTACTTTTTTGAGCGCTTCCAAAGATACAATTTCTCCCCATAACCCTAAATGAGATTTGATTGAAGGAATATCTCCATTTACTTTATAACCTGTATAATCATTAAGATTCTCTAAATGCTGTTCGAGAAGGCCAATCGTACCTTTAATATCAAGAAATGGATTGTCAGCACAAATCCTGATAATATTGTCAAAATTATGAAATTTAGCTGCTTCAATGAATCTGTCAAGCACATTGTTTTCAGAACCCCTGTAAACTTTTACTCTCAGGTTTAGCAGTATATCGGTCAGCTTATCATCTGTTTTATTTGTTGATGTGGCAATAATAAAAGGAATATCAGAATATAATTCTTTAAACCTTTCGATTAAGATTTCAATGATAGATTGCCCCCGATAAAATGGAAGAATTATTTTATTTGGGAGCCTGCTAGCCCCTAAACGAGCCTGGATTATAAAGCCTGTTCTTTTGTATTTCAAGTTACCGCTGATTTATTATGTTTTAATTTAGTTATGTTAAACTTTGTAAAGATATATAGTTAACTGTGATTCATTGTCTGTAATTTTATCTACAAAAGATAAATTAATTGCCTGAGCATTTTTTATTTCTACAGCTGATATAATATAATCACAACCCAAATCTTTAAGAACTCCTGTGTTGATTCTTAATTCATTTATAGATTCTTTATTTGTAACATAAAAATCTGTTTTAAGCTCAGAAGAAAATATATAGCATCTGCAACCCCAATTATCAAAATATGTTTTCAGAGCAGGTGATTTATCAAGCTCTCCAGATATTATTTCTCTGAATTTTATTTTGTATTTTAAATCATAAATTGCCTGATAGCTATCGAGAGTGTAGAATCCATTGTATTGTGTAATTGCAGGGTACAATCCTAAAGATACAATTTTATATTTATCCTGGGGAAGACCAATTTTATCTTTAACTTTATTGAAAAGTTTCTCCGAGTAATACTCTTTATAAGTTATAAAACTCTTTTTAACAAACAGGTTGTAAAGGTTTTGTTTTAATTCCTGATTACTAAACAAGACAAAGCCCAAATTGAGGAATAAAAAGAAATAAATGAAGTAATATGATCTTCTTGATTTATTAGATAGAATTATTTTGATTAAGATTCCAAACAATAGATACCATATTACAATTGAAATCATATAGAATCTTTGGAAGTGAAACATTTTTAATATTGTAATTTTTTTTACGATTACAATCATAATATTCCAGTTAGCAAATGATAGTAACACAGATGCAAGTACCAGGAACAACAGGCTAAATATTATTATTCTGTTTTTAATAAGAAGTTTAAATTTAAGTACAAATACAGTTATACAAAACAGTAAAATAAATAAGTGAGATGAAGGTGAATGGTAATGCCCCGTAATAAAAAATGTAATTGCTTTATATACAGCTTTTTTGAAGTTGTAATAATTTTCAAATCCCCATGTAAGCCTATGAGACAGGTAGTTTTTATCAAATAAAAGCTGATTGATAAGGTTTATTTCTGAGATTATGAATAATACAGAAATAATAGCTACAATTTTAAATAATGGCTTGTATCTAAGATCCTTTTTGAATAGGAAATATATAGCAATCAAAGCAATTATAACAATCACTGCATAACCAGATAAAACAAGACTGGAATAAAAAGGATATAGAATAATGAAAAGGTAAGCGGATATTATATTTCTGTGCTCAAGGATGTTTAATATCGAATAAATCAATAAGGGCAGACCAGTAATAGTGACACCGAACATAGTATATGAAGGAAGCAAAATGAATGAAAGAGCTAAGATTCCGGAAATAAGCCTGGTGTGCTTTTCATTTTGCAGAATATATTTTCTAAGTAATAATAACATTCCGGCAAATCCAATTGTTTTAACTAAAATGAAATTAATCATATATGCCCAGAATGTTGGAAAAAGATAAAATAGAAAAGAAATAACATTGAAAGAACTTGCATTAAAACAGTTTCTTTTTAAGCCATTCATTATTTGGGGAACAATAGTACTATTGCTGAAATCAAATAATACACCAGCATTACTTAATATTTTTCTGAACAGCAATTCAGAATCAAGGTTATCATGAACAGTAATAACAGCATTCTGACCTTGAATAATGTAAATCAGAAAATAGAGTAATAAAAATATTATTGATGCTATTGTTCCGTAAGAGAAATTTTTTGAAAAGAAGAGTTTAAACATAGTTTATAGTTTCCAGTTTTAGGTTTACTGACTAATGACTAATGTTTATTAAGCGATTTTAACAATAATTGATTTTAATACGTCTGATACATCTTCTGCTTTATCTGTAGCTTTTTCAAAGGTCTGTATTATCTCATTCTTTTTTATCAACTCTATTGCGTCCAATTCTTTTTCAAAGAAATGTGAGATAGCATGATGGTATATGTCATCAGCCTGATTTTCTATTTCATTTATTCTGACGCAAGCATCTTTGATTTTATGAGGTGATTTCAGGTTTTTCAATTCCTTAATAGCAATTTCAATTTCTCTTGTTGCCTGAACAATTAATTCAGATATTTCGATAGAAAAATGAGAAACTTCTTTAGGTTTATACAAACTTATCTTTTGACTGCAACCATTAATAAAGTCAAGCACATCGTCCATTGTAGAAGCCAGCTTATTAATATCTTCCCTGTCAAATGGGGTTATAAATGTCTTGTTAAGCTCTTCGTAAATAGTATGAGCTACATTATCTCCCATATTTTCAAGGTCTTTTATCTGCCTGATGATAATTGCTTTTTCATTAATATCATCAATAAGCAATAATTTATTAAGCAGAACAGCTGCTTTTACAAGATATTCAGCTGCTTCTTCAAATAAAGGAAAGAATTTAGTTTCTTTAGGTACAACGAACTGTATAAGTTTAGATAGCTTCATGTTTTATAAAAGTTAAGTAGCAATATTTGTCATTAAAATTTGTTGTAAAAGTAGAATATTTTTTATAAATAAAAACAATCTATTATAACTGCATAATTAAAACAATCGAGAAGAGACTTTCTTAAAAGATATTTTTAGGAAAATAGTGCAAGAAATAAAATATATTTCGGTAAAAAATAGCTAAGATCATAAGTTAAATAAATTAATATAAAATACTGTAAATCAATGCTGTTAATAAAAAGTTTAAAAAACATGATTGCTTTTATTAAATAAGAGCTTATCTTTGTAACAGGTATTATCTGTATTTTTGAGATATTATTTTACAGAGGTGCCCTTAATTAACTTTTATTAATAAACTTTAAATCTTAATTTTATGAAAATGAGAAGCTATTTTGTTTGTTTAATTACTTTGACGTTTATGTTACTGGTAGTTTCATGTAAAAAGGATGATAACGGTTCTGCAGGTCCAGCAGGAACAGTACTAACTCCAGACGTACAGAAAGACAAGGCAAGTGTTGAAAAAGCAGGCGTAGATTTTGTTAGTCAATTAAATGAAATGGAAAAGAACAAAGGTATTGAAGCCCTTGTTCAAATTGGTAATCTTATAGGTAAAGATAATTTCACTGACGGTATTATAAAAAGCTCCAAGCCGAGTGGCTTTAACTTTTTTAAGCTACTCAATGATATTCAGATGTTTTCACACAGGAAAATAACTCTTACGGATTTGTATAAATCCATGGATTATTCTTCTTCCAAGGGAGGAACTCAACTAGAAGCAGATTATGATAAAATCAAAGGCATTTATGACTGGAATAATCTAACTGAAAAATGGGATAAAAGAACAGATCTAACAGATAATCTAGTAATAAATTTTCCATTATCAAAAGATGGAACAACAAATAATGTTACATTCACAATAACTGAATTAGCAGCTCAAATAATCACTATTGATGGTAATTCACAGGAGGTGCCTGTTTCTTTTGGCTGGAATCTAAAAGTTGACGGCAGTATTGTTATTTCATATTCTTTCACTTCTTCTTTTGTAGATAATCGTCCACAATCTATAAATTCATCCCTGGTTGTCACACCATTCAGCTTTAATCTAAGTATTTCCTGTTCTTCAACAAAATGTACTATTATAGAAACATTAAAGAATGGAAACAAGGTATTGCTTGGTTTTAGTGCATCTGCTGATGGCAACTGGTCGGAACAAAATATTGAATCAAGTAAATATCATATTCCTGCAGAATTTGACCAGTGGGGCAACCAAATTCGTTCAGAAAGGGATTCGGTGGCAGTTGATAAAATATTCTACGATGCAAATGTTACTTTTACTCTGATGGACATAAAATTTAGTGGTTTAGTTGATTTTAAAAGTCTTTATCCAGTTATAAATGAAATAAATAATACCACATATCCTACAAACCAACAAGAAAGACAAGCTGAAGCAGATGCAATTAATAAATATATAAGTATATATTTAGCACATTCTTCTGATAACAGCGTTATTGCAACAGGAGAAGCCTATGTTTCAAGCCGAAATGAAAGCAATTGGGAATGGAATCCTATTACACAGCAATATGAACAGCATACATTTGTGAATTATTTTATGGATTTCCGTTTTAAATTTCCTGATGGTTCAAAAGCTGATATTGAAACATATACAAAAGAAGGTTTCAAATCATTTGTTGACGAACTGAATAACTTTATGACAAATTTGTCAGACAAGTATGGTTTCGACTTTACTCCAATTGACTATGGCAAAAAATAAATAATAATCAACTTATATATAAAAGGGGCTGAAACAAATGTTTTCAGCCTTTTTTATTTTGCAATAATCTGGTAATAACTTGCACCATATCCTCCCCATATACCTAAGCCTCCTATAATATTTGATTTGATTTTATTAGGAGAGGATGCAAAAGAAGTAATATTTAATGCCTTTCCCTGGTATGAATTCCAAAAATCAAATTGTTCCCTCTCCACTGAGCAAAACCTCACATTTATGGTATCTCCCCTGATAAAATATATATCATTCTTTGTATAATCACTTATACTTTTATATCCTTTGTAGAGATTAAAATTAATTTTTTCACCATTATAATATTGGTCATCATAACTATTTAACAAAGTAGGATAATATCTGTTTTCTTTATGTTTTATCATAGTAAATGTTCTATAATAGTTCTTTGCAGCCGGATCATCCATAATTTCAAAGTATAAATGACCAATAGTATCTCCCGGATTTTCGGGCTGATAATATAACTTATCAAAATAAGGCACTTTTTCAATAACAGAGCTTGAAGTAATTATTTTTCCACTAATCTCCACCTTGAGATCGTATCGTTTTCCAACTTTTCCTTTCATTTCAGTGCCAATATAATAATAAGGCGGATAATGACTTTCATCTCTTCTAAGTGTTAGAATCTCTGATTCATTTTCACAACTAACAGTTACCTTAGCTTCCGATACTATCTGCTCAAAAAGACTGGCTGAATCAATTTTTGAAAAAAAAGGAAAGCTTTTAGTTAAATAAACAATTGGAAACTGGTCCTGCTCAATCCATCCTTCTACAACTATCTCGCTAGCAGTTTCAGGCACTTTTATTTCTATATCCTTTTTACAGGAGACTATAAGCAAGATAAAAAATAAAGAAAAAGAAAGTGTATATATTTTATTCATTAATTAAAATTTAAAATTCCAAGTTATTGAAGGTAAAATCGGGAACAATGAAATCTGTTTTGGTTTAATATCTAAATTGTATTTTTCAATGCTTCCTTTAGTTTCAAAATATATATAAAAAGGATTTGCATGATTAAATACATTGTAAACAGAAAAGTTCAGATATGACTGCCATTTTTTTTCTGTTACTACTGTATATGTTAGAGATAAATCCATTCTATAATAATCTGGGAGCTTGAAAGCATTTTTATCCCCATATTCACTGATTATATTCTCATCAATTACAAACAATTTATCAGGCATAGTAACAGGTTTTCCCGTTAAATAAACGAATACAGCAGAAAAACTCACTTTTTTATTGAGTTCATAATTCAAAACTAAAGACAGGTCATGGCGTCTGTCCTGAGAAGAATA
>CAZMDE010000101.1:0-8128 GCA_964564355.1 uncultured Bacteroidales bacterium
ATATTAAGTTTTTCGATGATATATAAAGATTCACTGTAAGCAATTTCAGAGAATCTTTTACATTCTGAGTAAGGCAATATCAAATAGAATGAACCTTCTTTGCTTAATAGTTTTTTTACTCCGTATATTAATTGCTCATCTGTCAGCAAGTCATTATGTCTCCAGAGATTTCTATCCGAATCGGGGCTTTTAAGTGAATTGGAAAAGAAAGGAGGGTTAGTTACAATCAAATCATACACATTGTTTTTTCTATTTACAAAATCCTGAAAAGATTCTTTATAAACTTTAATATGGGGTTGTAAATTATTTAACTCAACATTTTCGATAGCCTGCATTGCAGAATCAGCATCTATTTCAACAGCATCTATAAAAGCAGAAGTTTTGAAGGCAAGCATAAGTGCGATTACTCCACAACCTGTGCCTATATCGAGTATTGATTCGGGAGTTTCATTTATCCATGAGCCAAGCAGGACTGAGTCCGTCCCGATTTTCATTAATGACTTGTCGTCACTTAAGCTGAAATTTTTAAATCTGAATAAATGGTCAGGCATTAAGGTATAAGTCAATTAAACCTTCGGGAGCATCAATTTTAACAAGTTTCTTTTTATGGTCAATTTTCAGAATTATATTCTCATTAACAGGAATGAGTATCTTTTTATCTTTAAATGAAACTTCTAATAAATCCTGACCGGTTTTAGAAATAATTTCTTCAAGAATACCAATATTCCCTAGTACCTTATCAATTACTTCAAATCCAATTATTGAATCTGAATTGAGTTTTTTTATCCCTGTCAGTAGTTTAGATTCTGGTAAATAAATTGATAGTCCGTTATATTTATTAGCTTTATCAGTTGAAATGTCTTTAAGTTTTGCAATAAAGCTATCATCGGATTTAATTATAAGACTTTCTATTTGGAAAGGAACAAACTCGCTGTCAATATCAATGAAAATCCAATCCGCAACTTTTATATTATCAATATTAAAATCTGAATTTACACTGAACACAAACTCTCCCTTGCTTCCAAATGTTTTCTTGATAAAGCCTATATGCGTGAAATTTAATTTCAAAGTTGTATGTTAATTAATTAGCAAAATTAGAAAAATATATTGTAGTTTTGTTGGTTGGCATAATTATATTTATTTTATTATTAATCTTATTAGTTTTAATATAAATCTTTTCACTATTTTCGCTCCTGCTAATCTTTATAAATTATTATATGGAAAAAAATTATTTATGGAAAGAAAAGACTATCCTTATTGTTGAAGACGAAGAGTATGTTCGTAAATTTTTAGAAAGATTATTAATGAGAACCAAAGCAAACCTATTGTATGCTCCCGATGGAATTGCTGCTGTCGATATCTGTAAGTCTGGTGTTAAAATTGATGTCATACTTATGGATATGAAACTTCCTGAACTTAACGGCTATGAGGCTGTCAAACGTATTAAAATCCATAATAAAAATTTACAGATAATAGCTCAAACTGCATACGCTATGTCCGGAGACCGTGATAAGTGTCTTGATGCCGGATGTGATGATTATATATCTAAACCAATTAATCCTGTTTTATTGCTCGAAAAAATACAATCTGCTTTTAATAGAAGTAATTGAATAAAATAGGAATTAGTTGATTATTTTACCACTTTAAAACGGTCCTCATTAGCAGGTATCAGGTAATTATTGAAGCGATTATAATGATAATATATTTCTTTGGATTTATTTAAAAGCTTTAACCTTCTATAAATTTGTTGATTCAGTATGTAGTCATAAATATAACTTGCATTCTTTTTCCCCGAATAAACAGCAAGGTTATACACATCTTCTAATTTTATATCATCTCTTTTATACTTATAACTTATTCGTCCTGAAAAATAATCCAATTTGAATCCCCCGTTTATCTCATCATTTGCTGAATGCTCTGCAAATAATACTTTATTTTTTTTCTGACCTTTTATAATTAATGTTCTTTCAAACCAGCTATTCAATGAAACACTATTTAAAATGAATGTTTCTACATACCTCGAAGTGTCAATATATTCCTCATCTGCGAAAGGAATATAATTTTCTTCCAGCTCCAACTGGGAAATGTTAAATACATATGAAAGCGTGTCATAATTATTTAAATCTATTGAAGAACTGTCAATATATACCTTTAAACCAAAGGCTTTAAGTTCTTCTGTTAAATTATTGAAATAAAAAAACAAAAATACGGTATCTTTTACATCTTTTAGGAAAGTGCTTTCAGCCAATAAAATCGAATCTTTAATAGTTTCCGGTAAGAATTTTGAATTTTTCAAACTGTCATCTTTTAAATTGGTTTTAAATAAATAATTGGGTTTTAAAACAATAATAGGAAAAGTTTTTTGCTCTTTTATAAAGTCTCTTGCCATTCTGTTCTCTAAAGTGCAGGAAACCAGAAGCAGCAGCAAGAAACAAAGAGTCGTAAGTATCTTATATGTATTTTTCAATACTTGATACTTGATACTCAATTCCCGAAATTTATTACTTCTATTCATCATTTAACAATTTCTCTCCGAATGCTTTTCCAAAATTCCTTGCCCTGGTTAATTCCTCTTCTGAAGGATTAAATTTAATTGTCATTCTTTGCCCGAATAATTTTAGTTTCAGGTTTTTCATTGTATTTTCTATAATTTCAGCACCCTCTCCGCTCCATCCGTATGAGCCAAAAGCTGCTGCAAGCTTTCCTCTGTCCCTTAACGGGTTTAGCAATCCAAACAATTGATATATCTGTGGTAGTACATTTTGATTGATTGTAGGCGAACCGACTATCAGCCCTGTGCAATGTTCCAGCTTTTCTGTTAATACCTCATCATTTAATTTTTCAATATTACACAGATCAACTACTATATTTCCTGCAGATTTAACTCCCTCTGCTATTTCATTTGCCAAAGCTTCTGTATAATTATAAGCTGAAACATAGGGAATAAATACATAATTGTCGCAGGGTAGTAGAAGCGCTTCCCTGGAATACTTTTCTGAAAGGTCAACATACTTTTTCCAGTTGCTTCTCAATACTGCTCCATGTGCAGGACAAATTACATTTATTTCCAGAGGGCGTATTTTTTCTATTGCTTTCAGCATGAACCTGCTGAAATGCTTAAATATAACTTTGAAATAATATTGAAATGCATCATCAAAATTATCCACTTCATCATCGAAAATTCTTTCGTCACAGAAATGCTCTCCGAAACAATCGCAGGTAAACAGAATTTTATCTTCTACAAGATATGTAAACATTGAATCAGGCCAATGTAAATTAGGAGCACTTATAAATTTCAATGTTTTATTGCCAAGGTCGAGGGTATCACAATCCCTTACAATTAAATGCCTGAAATCCATATTCATTATATCTTTCAGATACCTTATTGCATTTCCACTCCCTACTACAGTTGCATTTTTAGCTAATTCCAGCAAGTTCTTCAGGCTTCCTGAATGGTCAGGTTCTGTGTGATTTAATATGATATAGTCTATTTCTTCAGGATTAACAGTTCTTAAGATTTTGTCCTTATATGTTTCCCAGAATTTTTCTTTAGCTGCTTCTATTATTACTTTTTTGTCAGCATTAATTATATATGAATTATAGGTAGTTCCATACTGTGTTTCCATCACAATATCAAAAGTCCTTATATCAGGGTCAAGAACTCCTATCCATTTCACATCTTTTGATACATCATATATTTTATTGTCTGTCATCTTATTCCTCCCTCCTATTTTTAAACGTCCGGGAAGCAAAAATAATGATTAATTATTAACCGGAATTTATTAGTTTTGCACCTAAATTTTACATTTTGAAGAACACTGAGGCTTTTGATATATTTTACAATGCTTTACTTGAAAGCACATCTAAAATTGATAAACATTTTTACAAAGTAAAGCTTGCCTATTTTAACCAGACAATGTACAGGGAAAATGTTTATTGTTATGAGTTGTATTATCAGCTTAGGAAAATATTAGGTGAAGATTTCCCTTATATGCTTAGCGGAGATGTCGATAAAGCAAGCCATCCGGATATTGTCGAGCGATGTCTTGAATTTAAAAGCACTTTTTTAATTCATCAACCAGGTATTTTTAATTCTGAAAGTCTTTTAGCTATTTTGTATGTATGCTCATTAGACTATGCTTTCAGATATCCTGAAACTTTGATTGAAAATTTTAATAAAATGAATTGTGCAATTAATGTTCAGGGTGGTTATTACAGAGGGATAATGCTTATTTATGGCGATGATAGAGGCGAATTAGACAGAGGTATTCATGATATATACAAAAACTATTGCAGAGGTATGCATGACAGGATTATTTTGCTTAACCACAATACTATTGGGGAAAAACCTGTTAAAATATCTGTTTAATTTTATTACCAGCTAATTTCTTACTTTAATGCCCTTTAGAAACCTTTTTTCTATCTGAAGATTTTTAAGGTTTTCTTTCTTTATCTTCAGATATATATTTCCACTCTTTCCTGTTAAAAGATATGTTTTATTATCATAAATTAATTCTTCAGGACCTAAGCCGATTAATTGTTTTGTTGACAATTTATAAAAAGGATTTAGCAGAGAATTATAATACCTTGAAAAGTGAAAATTTTTACCCTTCTCATAACTAACATATAGATTGAAAGCATTCAACGAATCACAAACTGCCGGAGTGCCTTTTTTTATAATTATCTGCTCATAATTTATCCCTCCTTCAGTTTTTATATTTCCTAAGGTTATATTCAATTCCTCTGTGTTAACTTTCCTCTTTATCGTAAATCTCTTAGCATTATAAAATTGAATTCTCTTTATATCGAACTTCTGAGCCTCAAGTTTTTGCCTTATATCCTGGGTAAATAATATTTTATCAGAACAAGAAACAAAGAGTGTTGAAATAATAATAACATATATTACTTTATATTTTATTGAAGAGAGTTCCATATATTTTAATTATTTATAAATTTTTATATAATATTGATGAATATAGCAATGAATCAGGACAACAATTAAATACAAATTTCTATTTAAGCACAACAAACTGCTTGGATAATTTCCTGTCCTTAAAATTGACAACACAATAATAAACCCCATTAGATAAATCAGAAATGTTAATTTTAAGTGCTTCCTTTGAATGACCAAATGTATATGATGAAAATTGCTTTATAAGTTTGCCTGAATTATTATATATATAAACATCCCCCTCTTCATTCTTAGTAAGCTCAATATATATTTTTGCAAAAGAAGATGAAGGATTGGGGAATAATTGTAAAGTTGCATTATTATTCCTGTTCCTTTCAAAAATTGAAACTAGTTCCTGGTAAGAATTAACATGTGTAGTATATACACCATTACCATGTGTTGCAACAGCTACAAGGTTATCGGTCGGCCTTGTTTTAACCATACCTACTATGACATTCCCTATTACATCTGCACCTATGCTTGTCCATATTGTTTTTGTAGTGTATGTTTCATCTATTAATGTGTCTGTAGCAAACAAGCCCACACTCGTACCAAGGAAATATATACGTTTATTATTAGGGAAAGTCATTATATTTACCCATCTGCATGATGGTCCTTTACTATTACCATTAGCATCTACTTTAGGTTCTAAGTTACCTCCTACTCTTAACCAACTGACACCTGCATCTTTACTGTAAAACAAGCTGTAAACATTATAATTGGAAAATACAACAAATACTTTTTTACCATCCTCAGGGTCAACTGCTATGCAACTTACATTTCCACCTGTTCCTCCAAACGAAACAGGAAAATATTTACCTGTTATGAGTGTTCTTTTAAATTTTGAAGTATTGGCACTATCTATTCTGTATACATTTTTTTGATTGGTTCCGTAATAAACTATATTTGAAGGATTCTTCTTTGAAACTGCCATAGCTGTTATTATTGAATCAGGCTTTGTGAGAGTGTCTGGAAACACATACCAACCCTTACTGATACTGTCGAAAGTATTGTTCATTGGAATATATGTTAGACTGTCATTACGCCATAACTTCCTTCCGCCTGCCATATACATTAAATTCTTATTATTAGGATCTACAACAAATTGGTTTATAAACTCGTAACCCTTGCCTCCGATTGGATCCATCCTCGTAAATGCCGTTCTGTTACCTTCATTATCGAGTGTCATTTTATATGTCTTTCCCTCCTGTATGGAAATATAATAAGTTTCTCCACCTTTAATTATTGACCCGAAAGAGCCATCGCCATTAAGCGGCATCACCCAGTTTGCCTGAGGGTCTGAACTGTTTGTGAAAAAATTACCATTATCCTGGAATCCTACTAAAAGTGAGTTAGAAGTTGTTTCTTCATCTATTGAAATTGTAAAGGGCTGAGTTGTTTGGTAGCCATTATTTAATCTTTCCCACTCTACTATATTTGCCTGGTTATTGTTAGTTTTATGTAAACCGCCATCATTAGCAGAAATCATAATATCCGGATTTGATGGTAAAAATACTAAATCATGCTGATCTGGATGATGATTTTTATATAAATGAAAATCAGGAAATTCTGTACCTATCTCATATCCTCCAATTTGAACTGAATTGTCAGGTGTTGTGAAACCATTTGTTGACCTGTAAAGATTGGTTCCACCTATAAATATTGTATTTGGTTCATTTGGTTTTACTTTAATGGTTAAATCATAACCTCCTTGTGAATATAAATTGTTAAAAACTTTATTGCTGTAGATAGGTAAATTTGAAGACAAATCTGTCCACTCACCATTACTACCTGAACCATCTCCACTTAAATATTTGTACTTCCATAATGTTAACCTTTCTGTTCTCTGAAGAAATGTATGTGTTAAAACTCCTTTTTCTAAACATTGCCCATAAAAATAAACCTCATTTTCATTGGAAGGATTAATTGCAATTACAATTCTTTTATATAGTGGGGGAAAGCTATCTGGAGTTATTTTGGTCCAGGTATACCCATCAACAGATCTGTAAATACCTCCGTATTTTAAAGTAGATCTTTCATTACTTAAAATTGCATATGCTACTCCTGTTTTGCTAACTTCAACATCTGTATAATAAGATATACTATTAATACCGCCTAAAACCGATTTCCATGAAGTACCTCCATTTGAGCTTACATATATTGAACCTACCGTAGCAGCATACACAACATCAGAAGTTAAATTTGATGGGTCAATTTTTACATTCCATATCATATCCCATAAAGTTTCAAAATTATACGGTGTATTACTTGCTGTTGCAGGTAATGATTGCCACGTTAGACCATTGTCTGTAGATTTATAAATTCCGTTTCCTAGGTAGGGTGCTCCTTCGGCACTGGCAGAATTTCCTAAAAACTCTCCGGAACCATAATACCAATTGTTCGTTTTTCCTGGCCTGGTGTCTTGTGTTATACATGAAACACTTTGAAGTTGAGCAGGTAGGCTTTGTTTTTCCCAGGTTTTTCCCATATCAGTGCTTAACCAAATTCCTCCTGACACTCCTCCTGCAAGTATTCTGTTTTCATCATTTATATCCAAAGCTAAGGCTCTCGTTCTCCCCCCTACATTGTATGGTCCGCGGGATACCCATTTTACTGATTTTAAATTAAAACCAATGTCTGTTGGAAGAGTCTTTGCATATTCAAGTTCATATCTGCTTATACCTGCTGGTATTTTACCGGTTGCCGGGTCTTTAAGTCGGTTAAATTCCCATTTTGCTCTTTCTACTTCGTCCTGAGCTATACTGTTTGCTTTGTATTCATTTTTAATTATGATTTTTTTTGAAGATTTCTTTATATGTAAAAACATTACTACAATACATGAAAATAAAGCAAAACATAAAACTAAAGTTTTAATAAATTTACCCGACATAGTATTAAGAGTTTAAAAGAGTATTACAAATTATAAATTAAATACAAAATTACAAAATAATTGGATATTTTTTTAATATTTCTTTATCTACTTTACAAACTGTTATGCATTTTCTATAATTTCACAATCAATAATTATTGTTATTTTTGCTGTAAAATATCTGACTAAATTAAGTAATTAATTACAAATCTTTCTTATGAAAAAGCTATCAATCATATTATTAATAATTACTATTCACTATTCACTATTCACTATTCACTGTTTTTCCCAGGGAACTGCCATCAATT
>CAZMDE010000102.1:0-2685 GCA_964564355.1 uncultured Bacteroidales bacterium
AGAAATTTTTATAGAAAACGGGAAATCCGAATTTGATACCGGCTCAGCCGAAGGGCAGATTGCCTTATTTACTTTTAGAATTGACCATCTTACCAAACATCTTCAGGAAAATAAAAAAGATAAAAACACCCAACGTTCTCTTGTCAATCTTGTTGGTAAAAGACGTCGTTTGCTTGATTTTCTCAAGAATACTGAAATTAACAGATACAGAGAAATTATTAAGAAATTAAAAATAAGAAAGTAGTGTTTAAATAACAATTTACAATTGTTATTTAAATATTGCCCATTGTTTATTATTCATTTTCCATTATCAATTATCATTTATCAATTATCGTTTTATGGCATTAAATGCAATTATCAAATCTTTTGATTTAGATGAGAACCGTAAAATCACTATAGAGACTGGCAGACTGGCTAAACAGGCAAATGGCTCTGTTTTAGTTCGTATGGGTGACACAATGTTGCTGGCAACTGTTGTTACAAAGTCAGAAGCAAATGAAAATGTGGATTTCCTCCCGCTTTCAGTTGATTACAGGGAGAAATATTCCTCAACCGGAAAGTTTCCCGGAGGCTTTTTTAAAAGAGAAGCCCGTCCTTCTGAATATGAAATATTAATATCCCGTCTTGTTGACAGGGCGTTGAGACCATTATTTCCTGAAGATTACCATGCAGAGAGTAATGTTGAAATATCATTGATTTCAGGTGAAGCTAACACAGCTCCTGATGTCCTGGCATGCCTGGCTGCTTCTTCTGCTTTGATGGTTTCTGATATTCCTTTTGAAAATCCTGTCTCTGAAGCAAGAGTTGGAAGGATTAATGGTAAGTTTGTTATCAATCCTTCCATTTCCGATATGGAAAATTCAGATATAGATATTATCGTTGCTGCAACTGCTGAAAATATTTGTATGGTTGAAGGCGAGCTTGAAGAAATATCTGAAGATGAAATGATTGAAGCATTGGCTTTTGCTCATACAGCAATCAAATTACAGTGCAAAGCCCAGGCTGAACTTAGGGAAATGGTTAAAGATTTAAAGCCTAAATTTGAGTACTCTCACGAAACAAGTGATGATGACCTTAAGAAAGCAATTGAAGCATTTAGTTATAACAAAGCCTATCAGGTTGCAAAATCTGCGATTACTAATAAACATTTACGCTCAGAGGCTTTTGAAAAAATAAGGACTGATTTTATTGAGACTTTGCCTGAAGAAGAAAGAGAAGAAAAAGCTTTTCTTATTAAAAAATACTCTCATGATGTTGAAAAATCTGCAGTTAGAAATCTGATACTGGATGAAAGAGTTCGTCTCGATGGCAGAGCTCTTGACGAAATCCGCTCAATATGGAGCGAAGTTGATGCTTTGCCTTCTGCTCACGGCTCTTCAATATTCACAAGAGGCGAAACACAGGCAATGGTTACTGTTACCCTTGGTACCAAACTCGACCAGCAGATTATTGACGGAGTTGTATTTGAAGGTAAAAGTAATTTCATTCTCCATTATAATTTTCCTGGATTTTCTACCGGTGAAGTTAAAGCAAACAGAGGTACAAGCAGGCGCGAAATCGGACATGGCAACCTTGCTCTCAGGGCTTTAAAACATGTTATGCCCTCAAGTGAAGAAAATCCTTATACCATAAGGATTGTATCTGATATACTTGAATCTAATGGCTCTTCATCAATGGCTTCAGTATGCGGTGGTACACTTGCACTGATGGATGCCGGAGTAAAAATATCTAAACCTGTTTCAGGTATAGCTATGGGATTGATTACAAATATAGAAACTGGTAAATTTGCTGTGCTTTCTGACATTCTTGGTGATGAAGACCACCTTGGAGATATGGATTTCAAAGTATGCGGCACTAAAGACGGCATTACTGCCTGCCAGATGGATATTAAAGTTAAAGGTTTATCTTTTGAAATACTTAAAAAGGCTCTCGAACAGGCTAAAGCCGGAAGACTTTATATACTTGACAAACTTGCTGAAACAATTAAGGAACCAAGGGCTGATTACAAACCTCATGTTCCAAGAATTGAAAAGATGATTATTCCTAAAGAATTCATCGGCGCTGTTATCGGTCCGGGTGGAAAGATTATCCAGGAAATGCAGAGAGAAACCGGTGCTACAATTATTATTGAGGAAGTCGGAGAATTTGGTCACATAGATATATTTGCAATTAACAAAGATTCTATTGAAGCCGTTAAAGCTAAAATAAAAGGTATTACTGCTGTTCCTGAAATAGGTGCGGTTTATCATGGTGTTGTTAAAAATATCATGGCATTTGGTGCCTTTGTAGAAATTATGCCAGGCAAAGACGGTCTCGTTCATATTTCTGAAATTGACTGGACAAGAGTAGCTGATGTTAATGATGTTCTGAAAGTAGGGGATAAGATTGATGTTAAACTCATTGAAGTTGACAAAAAAACAGGCAAAATGAAACTGTCAAGAAAAGCTGTTTTGCCTAAACCGGAAAGCAAATAAGACTATTTTTCTTATTGCTTTTTATACATATTAATAAGCTGCTTTGAAGCCTCAATACCCAATCTGGCAGCATTCTCCCAATCCTTAACAGCCAGCGCAGTATCTTTTTGTATTAGTCTTATTAATCCTATATTATGATATGAAGCTCCGTTTTTTGGGTTTAATTCTAATGCAGTTTTATAATCTCTGACAGCTTCATCATATCTCCCTT
>CAZMDE010000102.1:2695-6678 GCA_964564355.1 uncultured Bacteroidales bacterium
TAGAGAAGCATCGCTCGGCTCAATGTATGGTCTAACTACTTTGTTAAACATTATTATTCCCCTGTTGTTGTATGCTTCTACGTATTTTGGGTTTATTAATATTGCTTTATTGTAATCTTCCAAAGCACTGTTTTCATCTTTCAGAAGCCGTTTGATTTCTCCCCTGTTATTGTATGCCGGAGAATATTTGGGGTCTATTTCTATAGCTTTTGTCAAATCCGCAATAGCTCCATCATTATCACCAATATCCTTTTTAGCAATTGCCCTGTTATTATATGCAAGCACGAGTTTGGGCTTCTTTTTAATTATATCATCAAATAAAGTTATGCTGTCTTGCCATACACTAATTCTTACAGTTGTTCTCCATGTGCAGAAAGCAATGTATATAAATAGAAATGCAAAAAGGTATGGCTTAATTTTTCTTGAATATGAGAATTTGTCATCAATAACATATACAAAATATTGTCCCATTATAAAAAACAAACCTGTATACGAAAGATAGGTATATCTGTTTGCTGCTCTGAAAAATCCGGATGGAACAAATCTGATAAGGACTGATATTGCTATCGCAAAAAATAATAGACCGAATATCATTTCTTTTTTGAAATTTCTTGCTTTATAGATAAGAAAAATAATAATCGGAATAATAAGAATAGCAGTATAATATTTGAATGGTAAAAGATTATTTACAACCTCAGGATAGGGATATATGGTGCAGAGGTTATAAGGAATAAATAATTTTATGAAGTAAAATACTATTGAATAATTAGATACCAGAATATTATTAATCAATGAATAATCCTGGGAAATATCAAATATTGAGTCTTCTGCTTCTCCATGTGTTGTTAATGTTAATATTCCAAAGAACAATGCTATGGCAAAGAAAGGTATCTTTTCTATGATTAACCTTTTGTCAAATTTTCTTGATAAGTAATAATCAAATAAAAATAACATTGGAGCCAAAGTTACGGCTGTGGGCTTTGATAATCCGGATAAGATAAATAATAAACAAGCATAAACAAGGTATTTTATTTTGTAATTATTGTTTATATAGTTTAAATATTGAGTTAAAGCGAAAAAATAAAATATCAGATATAATGATGTTTTTGTTTGAGATACCCATGTCACTACACCAACGTGCATAGGGTGAATAGCAAACAACAACGCTACAATTGTTGCAATTTCATATCTTTTGGTTAATTTTAAAATAAAACTATAGATTGATATTGTTGCTATAAGATGAAATATTATGTTAAAAAAATGATATGGCTTAGGGTTTAGTCCCCATATTTTATACTCAATTGCATATACCACAAATGTTATCGGATTATACATTCCTATTATAGGTGTGGTAAATATCTTTTTAAATCCTTCAAAAGTAAAATCCCTTATGTTTAAATTTTCTAATACATAAAAGTTATCATCCCAGTTAACAAACTGATAATTTATGGATTTGGAAAAAAGTGCAAATGTGAAAATCAGAATTAAGCTTAAAATTATATAATTGCGAAGATTGTAAGATTTATCTTTATTAGTATCTATGTCGTTAGTTTTATTCTTTCTTTGCTTGCCGTTACCGTTATTTTTCATTTTATTCATATTTCAATATTTCTCTGTGAACATTTATTTCATGAACTCCTTAATAATAATCTGATATTGTGAATAAACTCCGTGTCTCCTCAGTGTATCTCTGTGTAACCTTTTTTATTTAATGACTTTATAGACAGAAATTATTTAATATTTTTTCTCATTACTATAAACATTGAACTTCCGAAAGGTTTCTTGTGAAACAGCTTGTTTTCACTATTAGCTATAGAAAATAAAAGTGCATTGATTATCTTATTTTGTTTTTTCAGGTCTGACTTTATTTCAGTATTTTTATTAAATCGCATCTTTAACCTTTGCAAATATCTCGAAAACCAAATAAAGGGTGACAACAAAAAAGGCCAGTAAATTTCAGCTTCTTTATGAAACTCACAGCTATCAATTATATCCCTAGTATCTTTACGTGAAAATCTTTTCTTAATACCTACCTTTAAATCATGAATTCCTCTAAAAGCATTTAAACAAGGCAGGTTTAACATAATAACACCATTGTTTTTCAATAACTGATACATTGAATTTATTGCTTCTATTTGTTCCTGTTTATCAAGAAAATATAATGTATCATTACTAATTATCACATCAATATCGTTATTTGAATAATAATTTTTAATGTTTTTTAAATCCCCTTCAAATACATTCAGTTTTTTTGTTTTACAAAGTCTAATAGCAATTTCTGATTTGTCAAAACCTTCAATGTTTTTATATCCGTTTTTTATAAGAAAGCTCATCAGTCCGCCTGTTCCGCAGCCAGCATCCACTATCTTAATTTCCTTATTGTCAAAATGCCTGTTTATGCCTGCTAAAACTAAGTTATGCAAACATTTATACCACCAATGCTCTTGCTCAAGCTCTGCAATCCTGTAAAACTCATCCTCATCCATCATTGCTCATTGTTAATTGTCTTCTTAACTATCCACTGAGGCGTATTGTTCTGGTCCAAATATTGCTTGCCTAAATATTCACCTATTAATCCTAAAAATATAATTTGAAAGCCTGAAAATAAAAGTATGATTAACACAGTAGATGTCCATCCGGGTGGCTCATTATAGATGAATTTTTCAATAATAAATATTAGAGATAATATTACCCCTATAATAAAAACAATAAATCCTGTTATAGTAAATATTCTTAAAGGTTTAATTGAGAAATTAAGAAACATATTCAGATATAGTGAAATCAATTTCTTTAATGAATAGCTAGATTTTCCTGTAAAGCTTTTATTATGCTCAACATATACACTGCTGATATTATCTGTAACTCTTAATATCAGTCCGTCAATATATGGAAAAGGTCCTTTGTATTTTATTATTTCAGCTATAACTTCTTTTCGTATTATCTTAAAGCTCGACAAATAAAGCCCTTTAGGTTTATTGATTAATATATCAGCAACTTTATTATTAAACTTGCTGCAAAGGTTTCTGAAAATATTATGGTATTTAATGTTGTATTTTGAATAAACTACATCATAACCTTTCTCAATCTCTTCAAGCAACTTCAGAATTTCATGAGGTGGGTTCTGAAAATCATCATCTATTATTACTGCATATTCTCCCTCTGCATAGTTCAATCCGCACATCACTGCATTATGCTCACCAAAATTCTTTCGCAGGCATATATATTTGATATTCGGATACCTGTTGGCAGCCTCTTCACAAATCTCGCCACTTTTATCCGGACTGCCGTCATTAACAAGTATTATCTCAATACTTACATCCTTCAGCTCTTTTATTATTTTCTCAACAATCTGCCCTATAGACTGCTCTCCTTTATATACCGGCACTATTACAGATAATTTCATCTTTATTTCTTCGTATGATGTTTTTAGCTAATTACCAAATTATCAAATTACCAAATTATCAAATTACCAGATTATCAAATTATCAAATTATCAAATTACCAAATTGTCAAATTACCAAATTACCAAATTATCAAATTACCAAATTGTCAAATTACCAAATTACCAAATTATCAAATTTTCAAATTTTCAAATTGTTTTTGTAAGCTTCAAAAATATAATCTTTTTCATTAAAATATTCTGATGCGCATACTAACAATACGCTTCCGCTTTTAAAATTCTTTACTATATGCCAGTCTTCAGGATTTAGTAATAAGCATTTTTTTGGATGGTCAAGAACATAATTACTTTCCTCTGCACCGTTGTTAACATATACTTCACAGATGCCATTTATACAGATTAATGCCTGGTAAGTAGTTTTATGTCTGTGACCTGCTCTCTCCGAATCATCAACTCCATAAATATAAAACAACCTTTTTATTACAAAAGGAATCTCATAATCCTCCAAAACACTTAAATTCCCTCTCTTATCCGTGAAAGTCTTTAATTCTAAAAGTTTTGACATTGATATTTAACTCATTTT
>CAZMDE010000102.1:6709-8095 GCA_964564355.1 uncultured Bacteroidales bacterium
GTTATAAATAAATATCAATTACGAAACAATGATATTTATCAAATATATTTTTTAATAGTTATAGACAGGATACAAAAATATTAATAACGGCATATAGAATGAAAAAAAATGAACGACGATTACAAATCGTACAGAAATAACAGTTTGAAAATATCTACATGTATTTATTTTTCATATTAAATTATATAAATTCATAACTTTGGCATGTTTATTAATTATTAATTTTCACATGACATATGTTATATTTATTATCATAATTTTTATCATTGGATATTTACTTATTGCTTTTGAACATCCGCTCAGGATTGACAAGGCTGCTTCTGCTCTTATTACAGGGGTTTTATGCTGGACAATTTATATGTTATCAGCTAATGACAAACTTTTTGTTAATGAAGAATTGATTTTGCATCTTGGTGATATTGCCTCTATACTTTTTTTCTTGCTGGGCGCTATGGTTATTGTTGAGATTATTGACTCACATTATGGGTTCTCCATTATTACCGATTTTATCAAAACTAAAAAGAAAGGAACCCTTTTAATCTTCATTACTATACTTTCCTTCTTTTTATCAGCTATAATTGACAATCTTACTACTACTATTGTGATGCTTTCAATTACAGGTAAACTTTTGAAGGAGAGAAATGACAGGTTGTATTTTGCAGGTATTATAATTATTGCTGCTAATGCAGGTGGTGCATGGTCGCCTTTAGGAGACGTTACTACTACTATGCTTTGGATAGGAGGGCAGATAACAGCTTTAAATATTATTGCCAAACTTTTTATTCCTTCTTTGGTCTGTTGTTTTGTGCCTGCTTTCATTGTCTGGCTTAGGTTAAGAAAGCATACTTATATTGGTAATTCTAATGGAGATACTGAAAATATAAATAAAAAAGAGCAATATATTATATTTTTCATCGGCATTGCTTTATTGTTTTTTGTCCCTGTATTTAAAACTTTGACACATCTTCCTCCTTTTATAGGCATGATGTTAACCTTGGCAGTTCTCTGGATAATTGTCAGCATTATGCACCATTCAAAAGATATAATTGAAAGACAGAGGTTAAGTGCAGTCACTGCATTGCAGAAAATAGATATCCCCAGTATCTTGTTTTTCCTCGGAATATTGCTAGCTATTACAGCTCTTGAGGAAGTTGGTATTTTAAAAATGACTGCCGACTGGCTGTCAGCTAATCTCAAAAACGATACATATATTGTTATTGCACTGGGGCTTCTTTCTGCAGTAATAGATAATGTCCCATTAGTTGCAGCCGTTCAGGGTATGTTTGATTTAAGCATTTATCCCGCAGACCACAGTTTCTGGACTTTGCTCGCTCTGACAACCGGCACAGGTGGAAGTGCTATTATAATTGGTTTCGCTGCCGGCGT
>CAZMDE010000103.1:0-8035 GCA_964564355.1 uncultured Bacteroidales bacterium
ATTGAAACTATAAAAGCAGGTAGCACAATATGGCTCATTATTACTTGATGTTGCAAGAGTGAGTATATGATGTTCTTCTATGAATTTAATAATCCTTTTATCGGGTTGATTTGTATTAATCATAAATTTCCTGAAAACGTAATGAGATTTTAATATAAATTCATGTGCAAAAGTAGCTTAATAAACTATATAATAACACATCAGTAACAATAAATTGTTGATATTAATGAGTATTTTATTAATTTTGCGCAATCTTTAAATATTAGATATATGGAATTTGACAAAGATAAATGTTTAGGGGATGGGTTTACTTTTGATGATGTATTGATAATACCCGCATATTCAAATGTTTTACCCAGGGAAGTTAATCTAACAAGTAAACTTTCACGTAACATTAATATTAATGTTCCTATTTTATCTGCTGCAATGGACAGCGTTACTGAGTCAACTATGGCAATAGCTATTGCTCAGGAAGGTGGTATTGGAATACTTCATAAGAACATGTCCATTGAACATCAGGCTGCAATGGTAAAGAAGGTAAAGCGTGCAGAAAACGGAATGATAATTGACCCTGTAACATTGCAGGATGATGCTCTTGTACTTGATGCTTTGAAGATAATGAAGGAATACCAGATTGGCGGAATTCCTGTTGTTAATAAGGAATTCAAGCTTGTCGGCATAGTTACAAACAGAGATTTGAGGTTTGAGCGTAATTTCAGACGACCTATCACTGAAGTAATGACAAAGGATAGAATCATTACAACAACTGAATTCACTAATTTTGAGAAAGCAGGAGATATATTACAGGAATTTAAAATTGAAAAGCTTCCGGTTGTTGACAAGGATTATCATCTGATAGGATTAATAACTTACAAGGATATTATCAAGATTAAATCACGTCCTAATGCTTGCAAGGATAAGCTCGGTTCATTAAGAGTTGGTGCAGCTATTGGTGTAACACGTGATGTGCTTGACAGGGTTTCTGCTCTTATAAAATCAGGCGTAGATATTCTTTCCATTGATACGGCTCATGGCCATCAACAAGGTGTTATTGATACAGCTAAGAAAATAAAGAAACAATTTCCTGACATTGAATTAATAGCCGGGAATATTGCAACTGAAGAAGCTGCAAAGGATTTGCTGAAAGCCGGAGTTGATGCAGTGAAGGTCGGCATTGGTCCGGGTTCTATATGTACAACCAGGATTATCTCAGGTGTTGGAGTTCCGCAGTTAACGGCTGTTTATAATGTTGCTAAAGCTTTAAAAGGTACCGGTGTTCCTGTGATTGCAGATGGTGGTGTCAGATACACAGGTGATATTGTAAAGGCAATAGCTGCCGGAGCTGACTCTGTTATGCTTGGTTCTATGTTTGCCGGAGTTGATGAATCTCCGGGTGAGACTATCATTTATGAAGGTCGTAAATTTAAAATGTACCGCGGCATGGGCTCTATAGAAGCTATGCAATTAGGCTCTAAAGACAGGTATTTCCAGGATACAGAAGATGATATTGCTAAGCTTGTACCAGAAGGTATTGTTGGTCGCGTTCCTTATAAAGGCACTCTTTCAGAAGTAGTTTACCAGATTGTCGGCGGTCTTAGGGCTGGTATGGGCTACTGCGGAGCTGAAAACATTGAAAAGCTTAAAAATGCCAAGTTCATCAGGATTACAAACTCAGGAGTCCAGGAAAGCCATCCTCATGATGTAACCATTACTAAAGAAGCTCCTAATTATAGCAGGTAACTTTAAAGTTCATAAAGTTTATAAATTAAAAAACCCGCAAAGCAAGATCCTTAAACTTTACGGGTTTGAAAAAAAAAAACAATGAAACTTCTTTAATATATATAGACTTTCTCAGTGTAGGTTTTGTAATCAGTTATACACCTGATAATATAAATACCTTTCTCCAATTTAAATATATGTTTACCATTATTTATTTTAGCAGAGCTGATTACTGTTTGTCCTAATAAATTGTAAATGTCAAGAGTAGCGGCTGTGTTCAATGTACTGTTATAAGACACGTTAAGAATTTTGTCAGCAGCATATGCATAAAACAAAGTGTTATAAGATTGAGATTCAATTCCTGTTTTGCTGTTTTTAGGGTTAATCTTCAGGAAAAATCTACCTTCAGTAACCTTTGCATCAGCATTAAATTTGTATTCAGGATTATCATTAAGGTTTTGCATTTTATTCAATACATTGTCTACAAGATAAACCTGGATTTCTGAAGCTAAGTTTATTATTTCAGTAGCATTAATAACAAAGCTTCCTGTTTGTTTAACATTCAAAGCTAAAGGTATAGTAACTTCCTCTTCACCAATTACAGGATGTGAATTGATAGACATCTTATCATTGCTTGATTTGATTGTGTATATATTAGGATAAGACTCATTTGTGTTCATTAGTTTATAAGCATCTAATGACGGGTCGTAATTTGTCCGGGCATTAGCATCGAAATACACAACAGTTTCGTCTGAAAAATCAGGTGTGCTTGTATAATATCCTTTAAGACGTATCATTTGTGCAGTGTTATCTTTTTTATAAAATGTAGAAGTAGTATTGTCAACTCTTACAGCATTAGTTACACCGAGAGTTCCGTTGCTAAAAGCTTTAATAAAGAATCCCTGTCCCGGGGCTATTATTCCGTTTACACCAGAAGGCGTACCTATACCATTAATATAAGTTTTATATTCTCCTGAAGCACTGTAGAAATATATAGAATTGGCAACATTGGTTTTTGTCCATCCTGACGCAGCATCCCAGTTAATAGGGCAGGGGTAAGGATTTCCAACAAGATTCCATCCGTCATCAAATGTGCTTCCGCCTGCACTTACTGAAGAAGTGTTTGTCAAAGGAATACTGATTGGACCATTATTAATAGAACCAGTAAAAGTAAAGGTTTTATTAGCATCAGAATAAATTGCAATACCTTCCATTTGAGTCAGTGCTACTGATGAATTTGCAGGGGTTCTCCAGCCATTCATTCTAACACCATCCGGATGAGTAATTTGAGAAATGTCTGTTTCATCGTATCTCCATAAGTTACTCCAACCACCTGATTTATATTCAGTACCCCAACCGACTACTGCCATATTGTTGGCAACCTGCTGAAAAGTACCTGTAACCGGACTGGAAAGATAATAATAACCTGTAACAGAGCCAAAATATCTTTTTACATTAACATTACCTGAAACATTTCCTGAACCTGTACCTGATATGATAGCAGTTTTAGATGCAGTTGATAAAAGGGTAAGGTAGTTATTTGTTGTCAATGTTCCTGTTGTAGTTGTTAAAATATCTGTGATTTGAGTATTACCTGATAAAGAGACACCATTGCTGTTGTTTATTTTAAGGTTGGCAAATACATTAGTGCCGCTTATAGTCTGTGCTGATGCTCCGTTGAATGATATAGTTCCGCTGCCGAGCTGAGAGCTGCCGCTATTAGCCATATTACCATATACTGTCAGAGTATTTCCTGTGGGAACTGTTATTGAAGCTCCAACTGCAACAGTCAGGCTTTTACAAGAAGCATTAGTAATATTAACTGAAGGGAAATAATTGCCTCCTGCAGGATTTGACGGAATGCTTGCATCTGTATTGCTGTTTGGAACTACATTTCCTGACCAGTTTGCTGTATTATTCCAGTTATCGTTATGTGCTCCTGCTGTCCAGATATATGATGGCACCCAATTTGCATATAGTGTAAGATTAATTCCACTTGAATAAGCAGCACCGGGATTGTAGTTTGTTCCTGAACCATTTGAATTTGTATTCCAGCTACTAAAAGCATAACCTGTGTTAACCATATCTCCCTGGGCTGCAATAGTTGTTGGGGAAGAATAATTTCCTATAGCGGGGACTGTACCACCGGTATTTCCATTACCTATGTAAGTTATACTGTAATTGCCTGCACCTGCACTGGCAAATACAGGGATAAGAGTTATATTTCTGTCAACCAATACTTGGTATGGATTGCTTGTTGATGCTGTTCCGCTTCCTCCAACAACATAGTCCCACCTTGTAAAAGCATACCCTGAATTAGGTATAGCAATTATACTTACGTTTGTTCCGCTTGTATAAACGTCTCCATAGAGCGAGCCTCCACTAACTGTACCATTAGCAGATTTATTAACTTTAAGCATGTAAACATTATCAACAATTACCTCAACTGAACCTCTGGCTGGAGGATTTGCGCGGGTAGTGCCGGCTTGATCTGTAGTTACTATATAATTTTGTGCATTTGAACCTGCAAGTGTTACCCATGAAGCTCCATTATAATAGCCAACAACAGGCGCAGTGCCATTGTCGTTTGTAAATCCTGTACGTGCTCCCATGTTTGCAGGTTGTAAAGCAAAACTTGAGGTTTGCAGCGTAATGGCTGCTGTGTTGCCTTGTGAAATTAAAAAGGGCTGAAAAACTTTTCCTGTTCCAAGAACTGCCCCTGTACCATCTGTAATTTCTGTAAATAACCCATTCGAAAAGATGCTATTGTCAGATCCGTTTGCATTTCCTGTAAATGCTATGTTGGAAACACTTACGTCTGTTGATACAGTACTGTGAAAAATATTATAGTATGAATTAATAGTTCCATTGCCACTATATTTTGAGACATCATCTAATGTATAACTTGTAGGGTTAGTATAATCGCCTACACTTCTTATATAATTATATGTAAAAATACAGTTAACTATATTTGCAGTTCCGCCATTTACTCCGATAGCGCCACCGCAAGTCAGAGAACCGTAACCTACGTTTCCGGTAAAAGTTGAGTTGGCCAGCCAGAGTGTTCCTCTATAATTATTAATACCACCACCTATCTCTGTGCTTTTATTGTTGGAAAAAGTTGAATTATTCATGTAAATAATTCCGGTACCATTATTTTCACCACCGCCACCACCACCACTGGTACCGGTGCTTCTGTTTTCAGAAAATGATGAATTTTCAATATACATAGTTCCGCTTGCATTTACAAATCCGCCTCCATATCTGGCAGCATTTCGCATAAGTTGAACATTATTACAAAATAATTTTCCTGAGCCATTATAGATACCACCTCCACCATTTGTACTTCCAGCATAACAATTGCAAATAATAACATTATTAAGTTTAACAGTTGCACTGTTTATATTGATGCCCGCACCAATAACATTTGCACCACCTTTAATAGTCATATTATTTATGATAATGGTTTTTGTTGCTCCTGTAATAGTAAAAACCCGAAAGGCTGAAGGGCTTGTGGCAAAAATACCTTCATCATTTAAGCCGGGTACAGGAACTGAAATGGTAAAATTGTTACCATTTAGAGTTAAAGTTTTGCTGATTGCAATTTCCGCGGAAATTACAATGTTGTTTGTAATGTTTATTATATCACCGTCAACCGAAGCTGTTACTGCATTCGTCAGTTCAGTACCGGTTCCTGCATCACGTGTTGTTTGTGAGTAGGAAATGCTTGAGTTAAAACAGAGCATTGCAATTACAATTGCAGTACTTGTTAATAATTTAGTTATTGATTTCATTGTTGGTCCCCCATTTTAAGTTTAATTGATAAGTAAATATACGTAATACGAAAGTAAGTAATAGCCCTTATTACGATGTAGGTTAATTTAGGTTTCATTTTAATGATAATTTATATTCCCTTTATCATTTAAGTCTTACGTAGACGGAGAGAGTCTCAAGTTTAATTAATTAACAATAACCCATAATTTACATAACCAAAATGGAAACTACCTGTGTACAGGTGCTTGCAAATTGTTTTTTTAGATGAATTGTTTCTTTAAAATTATTAACGAAAAGAATGTTGAAAAATATTTTCTTAAAAACACTTGACAGGAGAGGTTTTTTGTTGTATATTTGCAAATTAGTTTATAGTTTAAAGAAAAAATAATAAAATCATATGTGTAAATATTCATATACAATATTAATCTACCAAAAAATAGGTGTTTTCGCTTACAGGGACGTGGCAGAGAGTGCAATCAGCAAACAGTAACCCGTACATAACCCGTACATAACCCGTACATAACCCGTACATAGCCCGTAGATAGGGCGTAGCATCCCCCATACTACAGGCTTACAACAGGCTTGCAACTCTCAGTCACCAAGGAGACACTAACTTCCCATTAGAGTCGGATATGCTTTAAACATCTTGTTTAAGAAAATGCAGGATGCATTGGAAATAGTCGGCAGAAGCAATAGCTTAGTGCCAGAGGACTTTTACACTAAAAAAACTGAAAAATGTATTTAATATTTATAAATGTATTAATTTTGGTGGGGAATAAGATTAAAATGTGCTTATATAAACCAGATTAATTAATATTTGTCGTTACAAACGTAACTCTATGAAATGATTTTATATCCACAATATTAAACTAATGGAAACAGGATTAGAAAAGGTTTTAACAAGCTTTTATAAGGACGGGATGATTTCTTATTTGAATAGCCATCCTGATGATTTTGAGGAGGCAGTTAAACTTGCTGTTTCAGATAAACAACCATATTCCTGGCGTGCAGCGTGGTTGTTGTGGAGCTGTATGGATGAAAATGACATTCGGATACAGGGATATATTAAGGACATCATTAACAGCATAGCAACTAAGAATGACGGACATCAGAGGGAATTAATTAAAATTCTTATGCAAATGGAATTAAATGAAGAGCATGAGGGTTATTTATTTAATGTTTGCTTAAATCTTTGGGAAACGATAAATAAAAAGCCATCAGTGAGATTTACAGCATTTAATTTAATTGTTAAACTGGCAAAAAAATATCCTGAGCTATATCATGAAATTAATTTTCTCACACAGGATCATTACCTGGATTCTTTATCACCTGCTGTAAAGAAATCTATTTTAAAGATGATAGGAGGAATTAGTTTAAACCGCAATTTATAGACAAATGCGAATTAGTGTAAGACCATAAAGTCATTGATATTAAAAAGTTACACAGAGTTACACAAAGAAGATACAGAGTTGCACAGAGAAATTTAATAATATCAATAAAAAAATTCAATTTACAGACAGACACTAATTAATGCTTATTTCTTAGGAAGGAGGACAACACGTCCATAATAGGTATGTGTTTGAGCAAGTCCGGTGTCATCTTTTACATCAATAACATAAACATAAGTTCCCTGAGGGCAATTTTTACCATCAAATTTACCATCCCAATGTTCATTGTAATCAGAAGTTTCAAAAACCATTCCACCCCAACGGTTGAATATTTTCATATGATAAGAACTAAATAAAGTGATAGCAGGATAAAAAGTAACATTCAAAGTGCTGCTTCCGGGAGTGAATGCATTAGGCACATAAAAGTAATATTTAGGAGCTTCAGGCAGAATTATTTTTTCAACCTGAGCAGTACAACCAAATTTGTTAGTAACAGTAAGCATTGTAATAAATGATGTAATATTATTGTATGTATGCACAGGATTCTTTTCATCAGAAAAATTACTATCACCAAAATTCCAGAAGTATTGACAACTATCAGAGGAATTATTATGAAATGTCACTGTAATAGTATTATTATTAATATTATTTGCTGAGATATAAGAGAAGTCAGCCTTAGGAGAAGAATAAACTGAGATTCCGGAAAAAGATGAATCAGAACAACCGAAATTATTTGTAGCAGTTAAACTAACAACAAAGTCGCCGGAATTTTTAAAAATATGTTTGGGATTAATCTCATTAGAAAATTCGCCATCACCAAATGACCAGAAACATTTATCGTAATAAAGACTCAGATTGATGAACTGGCTTTCGGAATACTGACAACTAATCGAATCCATAAAAGAACATACAGGTTTAACATTAATAGTAAGAGGCTTCTCTATAGTATCTATACAAGGATTAGCAGATAGGGATTTGCCAATGAATTTTACAATATATTTTCCTGCATTTTTATAAACATGAGAAGGACTAACAGAGTTTGAAGTATTAGAGGAACCGCTGGCAGGGTCACCAAAATCCCAATGAATATCAGACATTGGTTCTTTGGTTATGCTTGTAAAATTCACACGTTCATCCTGGCACAAATTTTTACT
>CAZMDE010000104.1:0-8014 GCA_964564355.1 uncultured Bacteroidales bacterium
CTGATAATCTGATAATCTGATAATCTGATAATCTGATAATCTGATAATCTGATAAATCTGACAATCCCTTTATTGGTAATATAAATAATCTGTTTTCAAAGTAAGATACTTTCTCACTGCAAGGTAATTTGATATTCCTGAAATTAAAATTCCAAGAATAACTATAACACCAAATAATGAAAACAATAATTTCATGTCTGTAAATACAACCATCTCAGGTATTTGTTTTTGTGCGAAAAAAAGCACACCTGACAGCATCAAAATAGCAAGCAATGATCCGTAAACACCCTGCAAAATTCCTTTAATTATAAATGGTCTTCTTATAAAAGACTGGGTTGCACCTATCAGAAGCATGCTCTTTATTATAAACCTCCGGGAATATACTGCCAGTCGTATTGTGTTGTTTATTAATACAACTGCAATAAATAACAGCAATCCGCTGAACACAAGTATAATAAGCCCGATTCTTTTAACATTCTCGTTTATTAGCTGTAGCAATGGTTTCTGGTATATAAGTTCCTTTACATTTTTGTTTTTAGCAATTACTTTTTCTATGAATTTTAGACTATCCGGATTAGCATAATCTGCTCTTAATCTGACTTCTATAGATTGTGACAAAGGATTATATCCTAAAAATTTTATAAAATCTTCTCCCAGGTCTTTTGTAAGGTCAATGGCAGCTTTATCTTTAGTAATATATTCGGTTCGTTTGATATAGCGTTTGGAATTCAGATACTTCTGCATTTTAATAACATCTAATTCCCTGGTATTGTCATTCATTATTATTGTGAACCCTATATTTTCTTTTACATAATCTGATATCTTTTTTGCATATAGCACAACAATGCCCAAAAGACCAAGCATAAACAGTACTAGAGAAATGCTTATTACAGATGTAATGAATGAGGTCCTTACCCGGCGTAAAGCAAATTTATCTGTTAGCTTTCTTGACATTTATAATAATTGGACCCGCAAAACTAATATTTTATTGTGGTAAATACCTGATTTTTTTAATTATTTATTAACTGTCTGATTATAAAAGGTTAAGCCTTGTTTTAAGATGCTGAAATAAACAATAATAATTTGTTTTTAAAATCCTTATTAATCAAACTATTCTCACTCCTTATTGTCCTAACTTAAATATACATTTTTTGACTGTAAACTTATTTCAGCACACAATGTTTAGGCTCTATCCTCGGACTATCTTGGGACTATCTTGGGACTATCTACGGACAACTTAGCAAAGCGTTTTCATGAGCACATTTAAAATAATATATTTTGCGAATAATCTTGGGACTATCTCATACTAATGTCATGTAAATTAAGGAATTACAATATACTGATATACTAAATAAAAAAATTATTTAATTATCAAATCTCAATTTGCCTTCTGCCAAAAGCAGTTTTGTATTTAATTTTTGTGATCTATGAACTGAATTATCTCAGACACTCTTGGATTTTTATTAATCCCGGGATTATTAACTAGTGTCTGTCCATAATGTTTAACATTTTCCAAATGTGAAACATTTATTTTTTTCTTCTCTGTGAACATTTATCTCATGAACTCCTTAATATTAAATTAATATTGTGAATAAACTCTGTGTCTTCTCTGTGTATCCCTGTGTTACTTTTTTTAATTTATGACTTTATGGACAGACACTAATTAAGTATTATCTTTTTATTAACAGAAAACTTGCTATTTCTGATATTTAAAAAATAAACCCCTCTTTTGTAGTGAGTCATATCTATTTCAAAGGATGACTTTTGGGACTTAGCAACAAACTTCTTTTTAGTAATAATTTGCCCCTGTAAATTTAAAATACTATATTCAACAGGATTAAGTATTCCTTCTAAATATATATTAATAATACCTGTTGTTGGATTTGGAAATATATTTATGATAGCTTCTTTACTTTCTTTTTTAATTTTTACACAAACTCCATATGCAACATATATAGAATCTGTACCCCTGCAACTGTCATTATTTGTAACAGTAACATAAATGGTGGTTGCTTTGTCTGAATATCCAACAGAGTCAAAACCTATTCTTTGCGTTGTGTCTCCTGTTGACCATCTGTACTTTACAAAACCTGGTCCTGCATCAAGTTTTACACTGTCATTGCCGCAGATGTTTCTGTCTGCTCCTAAGTCAATATCAATTTTAGGTTTAACTTCTACCTGTTGGGAAATTGAATAGCAATTGTATTGGTTTGAAATTAAAACTGTATAGATGCCCGGTTGGGTTGCTTTAAAAGAACTGTCATTAGCATTTTTTATATGATAATTGTTCTTTATCCATTGGTAAGATATTCCATTGTCAGTATTTGCTTTTAAATCAACATTTTCCCCGAGACAGATTACTATTGAACTATCTGCAATTATTTCAGACTGGGGATTGGGGTTTACTATCAGAGTGACAACATCGGATGTATTACTTAAATTTCCCTCTCCTGTAACAATGCACCTGTATTGGTAATTATTCATTGTTAAAGTAGCAGAATAAATAGATAAGAAAGAATATGTTCCATTATCAGTATATATCCAGGTTTTACTTGAGTCCTTGCTGTATTGCCATTGATATTTTAAATTTGTTCCAATAGCTGATAAATAAAATACAGGTGATTCTCCTTCACAAACAGTATTGCTTGCTGGTTGCATTTTAATATCAGGTGTTGAATAATTGACAAAAATTCCATCTTTCATTTTTAATTTGCAGTCTGTAGAATTATAAACAAAAACATCATAAAAGCCATATGGAATGCCATTATAGAAATTAAAGTCAACATTAATAAGCGTATCGTTTACAATGTTAACCTGATTTATGGGGTTGAGTTTGTAGTTATTATTTTCTAACCAGACTATAGTATTGGTTGACTGCAGGAAAAAAGTGTTCTGAGCACTTATGCTTACTGTAAGCCTTTGTCCCATTTCTACAGAATCAGGAGTAACTTTTATGATTTTACCGGATAATGGATTGGCAATAATTGTAAATCCGTCTATAAGATTAATAAATCCGTCTACCGGTCCAAACAGATTAATATTATACAAGCCCGTATCTGCATCACAGGGTATTGTAAACTGTGCTGTAAGTTGTGTATTACTGTCAGTTTTTACAAAATCAGGATAAATAGTTGATGTGCCTTGCAGGAACCAGACAGGGATTGTTGATGTTCCCTGTGCAAAATGTGTATTTTGACCGCTTATTGTTACTGTGAGTGTTTGCTTCTGATAAGCGTTGTCAGGAACAATAGTTATTGAAGAAGGTTTCGAAGCAAGTACTGTAAAACCATTTGGCAGTATCGCTTCTCCATAAATATCCTGATTAACTGTAACATCATATTTGCCTGTGGGATAATTATAGTTAATTGTGAATTCTGCTGTAAGCTTTGTATCACTTTCAATATTTATCGAATTTGGATAAATAAATGTTGAGGTTCCCTGTTGAAACCAAACATCTCCTGTGCCGGTTGCCTGGGTAAAATGGGTAAATTTTCCGCTTATATCAACTGTTAGAGTTTCTTTCTGATAGGCAGATGACGGGCTAACTGATGTTACAGTCTGTGAATAACAGCTTATCCCTGCCATGATGATTATAAATAAGCTTAATGCTTTGTATAATAATTTCATAGCTTATATTTTTGTTTTAATAATTTTGATTCAGCAAAAGTAATTCTTTTATCTATAATTTCCAAAGAAAAAATTGCATCAGTTAATAATTGCTTTTTAAATGTGGTTTTATTTATTACTGATTTAATGTAAATATCATAAATCCAGTCTTTTGAATTTGTCATTGCAGACAACTGTTTTCTAATGTTAAGGTCGTCTATGGTAAGATTATATTTTATTATGATTTCTTTCAAAATCGCATACAGGAAATCTTTATATTTTGGATTGCCTGTTTTAATATCTATTTTATTTATCACCTCATATGCTTTATCTGTATAATCAAGGTTATACCAGACTGCTGCTAAATTAAGCAAGGCATCCTCAAAATTAGGGGATAATGCAATAGCTTTATTATAATATTCAATAGCTTTGGCATGCTCTTTCTTCAGTTCATAGCAAGTAGCAAGATTGTTCAGTACATGAATATGGTATGGATTAATTTCATAAGACTTTTGATAGTCTGCAAAAGCTTCATCTATATTGCCGAGGTTAAAATCTGCTTCTCCTCTATACCAGCTGAGCGGCGTGCAAACAGGGTCCATAGTATATGAGCTGCTTCGTGCATTATCAATTTCATATTTAACCCCATTCCAGTCGCTTTCTGCTCTTGCAATATAAGCATTGCGTGTGTGGATTTCAGAATTTATACGTTTGGCGCCTGTTTTAAAACCTGCGATTATTAAAACCAAAGCTATTATTTGTATAAAATAGAGTATGCTTTTATATTTTAAATCATGCTTCATATTTCCTGCTTCATACATTGTTCTGTTTTTAATAAGAATAATGCTGAAAATAAAAGAAATAACGATGATATGCTCAATTCTTTCCCTCGGAAAGCTGAAACATGAAAATGTAATATAACCTGTTACTGCGGAAAACATAAGGTAATAGAACGCTTTCTCCCTGCTGTCAAAAGTTTTTCTAAGGATTTTAAGCAGAAATATAATAATGAAAACAAAAGATAATATATAGAAAATCAATCCTGCTATACCTGTTTCAACCATAACCCATAAAAAGTCATTATGCGGTCGTGTATAAAAAGTAATATTATCCTCAGATTTTAAACCTTTATTCCCGTACTTCAGAATATCAATTTTCCAGCTCCCCAACCCATCGCCAATCACAGGATGTTCTTTAAATACCTTTAGAGATTTTTCCCATAATATTATTCTGTCTTTTGTTGAACCATAGGCGAAATTGGTTATTGAGCTTAGCTGCTTTTGTATTGCATTTTCCCTTTCTATTTTTGAGAAAAATATTATCGAAAATATGATAGCTGCTATAGCAATAATTAAACCTATTTTAAATTGTCTGTTTTTAAAAATACTCTTTACTTCTCCGTTGATAATTAATACTATAGTTGTAATCAAAATGCTCACAAAAGCTGCAATCCATACTGCACGCGTCAGGGAAATTATTATCAATCCTATGCTGAGTATACCTGCTGTCAGACCTGCATATTTCCAGAAGCCCTTGTATGCGATAAAGCTGTATATGCTGAAGGGAAGGGTCATCAGAAGCATTTCTGCATAAATGTTTTTATGTATAAAAGTCCCGCTCATCTTGTGCATTTCTAAATGTGTAACTTCTGAAGAAGATATGATAAATACAAACTGAACTATGCCAATTGCACAAATAATAAGATTTAAAGCAGTAAAACTCTTTGCAAAATCATCAGTCAATCCTTTGTAATTGCTGTAAAACAAAACAGTAAATACAATAAGCAGAAATCCAAGAGAGGTTCTGAAAAAGTCAAACCACCCGTCTGCTTTGTTAATTGAATAATTCAGGCTTATAAAACATATTATAAGGTATATTAAGTAAGTGTAAATAAAAGGATTATTGAGTAATGTTATACTTTCCCTTTTAGCCCTGAACAATGAAAACATGCAAAAAACAAAAAGAAAAACATCAAGTGCAATATACCTTGATAATAATCCCGGGTCTAATAATGTCTTGAGATATAATAACGGGATTACCAGTATCGGTACCCATATAAAAGCCCGGTTAATTAACCTGTGTTCCATTAATTCTTAATCAAATGATATATCCTGAATTGAGCATCTTATCCATAGCAAAATACCTATGACTAATATTATTCTTTTGTTCGTCAGTCATTTCAGCAAAAGTTTGCATAAACCCGTCAGGCATGAAAACAGGGTCATAACCAAATCCATTTGTCCCCCGTTTTTCATTTGTTATTATTCCATCTACTCTGCCCTCAAACAGATGCACTTTCCCATCCAGTATAAGAGAAACGACAGTCCGGAACCGCGCCCTGCGATTATCAATGCCCTTAAGCTCTTCAAGTATTTTATTGATGTTATCATCAAAGCTTTTTGATTCACCTGCGTATCTTGCTGAGTAAACACCGGGCTTTCCATCTAAAGCAAATACCTCCAGTCCCGTATCATCAGCAAAGCAATCTATGTGGTAATTATTATAAACATAATTAGCTTTCTGAGATGCATTTGCTTCTAATGTTTCACCTGTCTCTTCAAGCTCCTCATAGCAGTTTATATCTTTAAGGCTTAATATATTTATTTTATCCTTTACTATATTCCTGATCTCTATAAGCTTGTGTTTGTTATTTGTAGCAAATACTATATCTTTCATAATTATTACTCTGGGTTGCAAAGATATTAATTACAATATCTATTGCTTGTAGATTATTTCTTTTGAACCGGATTTGATAAAATATTGTTATGTCAATACAATTATTAAATACCTGGAAGTTATATGTCACTTCAAAGAGATATTAAGAATATTGATTTTCCCCTTTTGAAATAAGAAGAATTAATTGCTTAATTGAGCCTTAATGAATTATAAACCCTAATTAAATTGAAAATATTAATTATCTAAGCATTATAGCATCTCCCAATTTAATTTTTGAATTTATAAATTCATCTCCAATTAATTTAGCTCTGAAGTAGTCCAGATCAACAGTGGTAATAACAAATTCCTGAATAGGACATCTTGAATACCCATCCTGAGTTTTTTCGGATATAACGACATATCCTTTTAAACCATCTATGATATTTTCTTTTTTACCAGCATTAACAGTGATTACATCCCCGTCTTTTTTAATTATATGCCAATTCAGCTTTATATCAGTATTTGGAAAGTAATTTTTTATTTCATCTGCAACTGAATTGATTGGCTCATCACTGCATTCAAGCGATCCATTCTGATCGAATCTGTATGGAATGTCCTTTTTCCCACTATATAAAATTTCTTCTTTAGTGGTTTTAATATTATAATTTATGCCAACTTTACCCCATTCTCCATCATTGCTTTTTTTGTCAGTAGACACAATAATTTCAAGTAATATGTTACAATCACGGGTAAGCTGATCAATAATCTTTTGCTTCTTTTCTTTATATTCTTCATTCTGTGTAATTATATACTTGCTCATATCATCATCATATTCAACATTTTTTTTATTCTGAGTAGTATTAATACTTGCGTCTGGCTTGTATTCCATGTTGTTAGTTTTTTCGTTTTCTTTCATTGATGCTTTGTCAGACTGAATAATATCCATGGATTCTTTTTTAACCAGGTTCTTTTTTATCTCTTCAGCAGTCATTTTATTCAATTCTTCATACTGAGCTTTTCCTATAAGATTAAATCTTTTAGTGTGGAATAATGCCGTAGTAAATTTATCAGCCAAAGAATTTTTTAGTTTATTGTCCGTATTTGTCAGATCCATACCGGGAATAATACCAAGGGTTAACGTTTTATAATCCAGACATGGAATATAATAACATTCACGTGAGATTGGTAGCATTAAAGGTGGAGAACTAACTAGAGAGATTTCTGTCCTGTCAGGGAAAAATATTACTGGAGGTGCTTGTTCAGGAATATAATAATTGAAATTTTTCAGGTTTTTTCTTGCTTTTTTATCCTGACCATTATATACATCTTTAATCCCATCCGTAAAATTTAACCTTTTTCTCAATTCTATTGCCCATTCACTTACTTCGTGATTCTGAGATGTTTTTAACATAGCTTCAATTATTGAGGCATTTTTAGAATCTTTATTTTTAAAATAAACATAACTTTTGTAAAAATTTAATAAATCAAAAGGATCATTTGCGAGAATCTCTGAATGTTCAGGTATAAGTGAAGTAATTTTATCAATTTTACTGACTGCATCCTCGGATGGATTTACAAAAGCTGTAACCTCAGCTTTTGTTAAAAGATATAATAAATTATCAGGATAGTTAGCCTCTAAATAATCCAGATCTGTTTTAATTTCACTTATAGGTAATACATCTGAGAACTCTCTATCTAATTTTACAATAACATCATTATTAGTCATCTTCAATGGAGGAGGACTATAAGTTAC
>CAZMDE010000105.1:0-888 GCA_964564355.1 uncultured Bacteroidales bacterium
CAGTGCTTTAAGCACTGGGCATTATTAATAAATTAAACATTTTAGATATGAAAAATATAATTTTAACAATTTCGATTTTGTTTATTCAATATATAACTTTCGCCCAGAATACAGCAGGAAAATCAGATGATGCTGCAAGAATAGCTCTGACAACCGTTGTGCCTGAACAGGTCGGTGGGTTGACCCAGGAAGCGAAGGAAGTGTTGAAAAACAAGCTCAATCAAATTAGCACTAAAAACGGAATTGGTGGGAGTCCTTTTAACAGACGGTTCATAATTACAGCTAATGTAATTGAATTGACTAAGGATATATCTTCGACTACACCTGTAATTTACACCTACAATCTCGAGGTGACACTGTATATTGGTGATGGAGTAGAGGGAACAAAATTTGCTAGTTATGCAATAAGCTTAAAAGGCTCAGGCAACAGCGAAGCAAAAGCATATTTAATGGCATTAAAGGGTCTCAGACCTGATGATCCCAAATATTCAAGCTTCATAAACGATGGTAAAACAAAGATTATGGAATATTATAACAGCAAATGTGATTTTATAATTAAAGAGGCAAAGACTTTGGAAAGCCAGAATCTATTTGATGAATCTATTTATAAACTGTCGGGTGTGCCACAAGTTTGTTTAGATTGTTATAATAAATGTATGGATGTCGTTGCAGAGGTTTTTAAGGCAAAAATGGAAAGAGAATGTCAGAAATACATAGCTGAGGCAAAGTCTCAAATTGCACAGAATAATTATGATGCAGCTGCGATAGTATTAGCCCCAATATTACCTGATTTGAAATGTTACGGAGATGCACAAAGTCTGCTTCAGGAAGTTAAAGATCATAGGTGTGCTGAAGCTCTTGGCAAGGCAAAAGGAGCCTGGGCTTCAA
>CAZMDE010000105.1:898-7981 GCA_964564355.1 uncultured Bacteroidales bacterium
GAAGCTACCAGGAGTTTTTTGACAGAGATCCCAACAGATTCCAAATGCAAAACCGAAGCAGAAGCTATAATCCAGGAAATGAAAAAATGGGCAAAAGAAAAGGATAACAGGGAGTGGAACCTGGTATTGAAACAACAGCAGGATGAAACAGATATACAAAAAGCAACAATAAAAGCTGCAAGAGATATAGGAGTTGCTTATGGCAATAATCAGCCAAAAACAATAACATATAATTACAGAGGCTGGTGGTAGAAATATGTATTTAACTGAAAATATACAAAATCTCACAAAAGCAAAAAAGCCCCGAATTACGGGGCTTTTTTATTAATATGATTTTATAGTTTTAAATGGTTTTTATTTTTCTTAATTTAAATTAAACAGGTAGCCAACAGAAACTGAAAGTACCCTGTTATGTTTATTTATCCAGCCAGGAAGTTTGTCTCCACTATATTTATTAATATTTGTTAATCCATACCCAAATCTAGCATCAAGCATAAAATTACCAGGACCTACGGCATATAAAAGTCCACCTCCAACATTAATACCTATGTCTAATCTGTTGTCCTTTAATTTTGTAGTACCTAAATCTATTTCTTCAAATTTATAATTCATATCATAAATACCTTCAGGGTCATTCCATAAATATTTCCCTGCAGTCCAATAACCAAAATAAGGACCGGCATTTACAAAGCCTTTAAAAGCTTTTTTCCCAAAAGTACGCTTCACAAGTATTGGTATCTCAATATAGCTTGTGCTGAATTTCTGGTAATAAGCTCCATCTTCGGTTTGTTGTTCAGAACCTTTAGATGAATAAATTATTTCAGGTTGAATGGAATACTTGTCATTAATTGCATAATTAATAACTGCACCAAAATGTGTTCCATTGGTTAATACTCCTTTAAAACCTGCTGAGGTTGTGTCGGTTATCATTGCCCAATTAAAACCAACTTTTGGACCAATTGATACCTGAGCGTTTACTTTAATAAGTAAACATGTAATGATGATAATGAGTGCAAAAATAATTTTTTTCATTTTTTTCATTTTAGTTAAACAATATTATTCCAATAGTATTTGGAAATTAAAACTAAGGGTTTGTACGTACGTATTTTGCTTAGGTTACAATTTTTTAAAAATAAAAAGTAAATTTTGGTAATGAGTGTGCATCCGTAAAGTCAATATATGTATCTAATAGTACACTGATTTATTAAGATAATTATGATTAGTTAAGATAAAATTTCAACTTTACGAATGGACACTAATTAGAGTCAGTCTATAAATTCAAACGTTTTATAAAACTTTACCACTAAGGATCACAAAGAATGCACAAAGTAACACAAAGTAAAAATTAAATGTTTATTCGCAAATCAATTAATTTCTAAAGAGCTCATGAATCTCTTCGCTTATTTAACATTTTGCAAATGTGAAACATTATAGACAGACACTAATTAGGGAAGAAGGAAAGAGGGGGGTGGATTGATCCAAAATAAAAAAGCCTGTCCCGAATCATCGGGACAGGCTTTTTTATAAATTTATATAAAAATATTTTTTAGAAATGCAATGTTAAAACAATTACCGGAGAAATGTCAACTCCAATACCAAAATTTGATTGTTTACCAGTTTTAGTTTCTTTTGAAACAACAGCAGTACCATCCCAAGATTCAGATTTTACAGAACCTTCTCCGGTTGAGCTTAAACCTAATCCCCAACCATATTCAGCACCAATAGAGAATTTTGGAAGAACGAAATATTCTGCTCCGATAAACGCTCTTGCACTAATACCAAAAGTTGAGCCAGCTTTACTTTCCAGAGTATGAGTACCTGTATTACCTGCATTGATAGGATTACCATAAGTTTTGGTAACCTTGCCGCCACCTAAATTAATTAATGCTTCAGCACCGTAGAAACCCTGTAATCTTGTATTACCTTTTCTTTTTTCAATACCTGCACCAAGTGTAATGTCAGTATTAGAAGTTTTAACTACATCTTCTACTGTTGCGGTTCCATCATTAGTTCCGTCAGCTTTAAGTTTCTGAACAAGAGTTGTTACTGATTTTGAACCCAAGCCAATTCCTACCTTTGCTCTGTAAGCAGTTTTTTCATCTACAAAATACTTACCCACAATGTATTTATCAGCACCTAAAAAATCAAATTTTGGAGCTACGCCACCAGCAGTAGACATGAATGCACCAAAGTAATTCAGGAAAGGATTAGCGCTAACGCTTATAGCCCAATCACTTTTTTCCGGTAAAATTGTTTCTCCTTTTTTTGATTTCAAATCCTGTGCATTAGTACTCATAATGAATAATGCACTAATCACTAATGTTGATAGGATAATTTTTTTCATACTTTTTAAATTTAGTTTAACAATTGTTTAATTATGCAGCAAAAATAGATAATAAATACTATACCACTGGCTAATTATTTTAATGTATTTATTAACAGGGTAAGATACTGATTATGAAATACTATTGTTAATAACATGCATAATTAACAGATTATCAGATTTATCAGACTTGTCAAATTGTAAGATTAGCATATTATCAGTTTGTCAGATTATCAGATTATCAGATTATCAGATTATCAGATTATCAGATTATCAGATTGTCAGATTATCAGATTATTCGCACAACAATTAATTTAAATGAGCTCATGAAAACGCATAGCTTAGTTGTCAGATTATAAAAATTGTGTATTTTTGCAACATATTTATAGGGATTAATAACCAAATTATACTAATTATGAATGAAGTTATGACTGATAAAGGGTTGCAATATAAGGTAAAAGATATTTCACTTGCTGATTTTGGCAGAAAAGAAATTGATATTGCTGAAAAAGAAATGCCAGGTTTAATGGCAATTAGAAAAAAATACTCTGTTTCTAAACCTCTTAAAGGTGTAAGAATCTCGGGTTCTCTCCATATGACAATACAGACAGCAGTTCTTATAGAAACGCTTGTTGAATTAGGTGCTGATGTAAGATGGGCAAGTTGTAATATATTTTCTACTCAAGACCATGCTGCAGCAGCAATTGCGAAAAGAGGAGTACCTGTTTTCGCCTGGAAAGGTGAAACACTTGAGGAATATTGGTGGTGCACAATTCAGGCTTTATCATTTCCTGAAGGTAAAGGACCTCAGCTTATTGTTGACGACGGTGGAGATGCAACTCTTTTAATACATAAAGGATATGCTTTAGAAAATGACCCTTCACTTCTAAATCAAAAGTCTGATAATAAAGAAGAACAGATTATATTTGATTTACTAAAGAAGACATATTCAGAAGATAAAACAAAGTGGCACAGGTTTGCTAAAGACTGGAAAGGGGTATCAGAAGAAACTACTACCGGTGTCCATCGTTTATATCAAATGAAAGAGAATGGGACATTACTTGTACCTGCAATTAATGTAAATGATTCGGTTACTAAATCAAAATTTGACAATCTTTATGGCTGCAGAGAATCTCTGGCAGATGGTATAAAAAGAGCAACAGATGTTATGATAGCCGGAAAGGTTGTTGTTGTTTGCGGTTATGGTGATGTTGGTAAAGGTTGTGCAAAATCCATGAGGTCTTATGGTGCAAGGGTTATTGTTACTGAAATTGACCCGATTTGCGCTTTGCAGGCTGCTATGGAAGGTTTTGAAATTAAACCTATAGAAGAAGCTTTGGATGAAGGGAATATTTATGTTACAACAACCGGTAATAAAGATATTATTACAGTTGAACATATGTCAAAAATGAAAGATCAGGCTATTGTTTGTAATATTGGTCATTTTGACAATGAGATTCAGGTTGATTTGCTTGACCAAGCGAAGGGGATAAAAAAGTTAAATATAAAACCGCAGGTTGATAAATACACTTTCCCTGATGGTCATGCTATATTTATGTTAGCCGAAGGACGTCTTGTCAATCTCGGTTGTGCTACAGGTCATCCTTCTTTTGTAATGAGTAATTCATTCACTAACCAAACACTTGCCCAGATAGAACTGTGGACTAAAGACCTTCCGATTGGTGTTTATATGCTTCCTAAATCTCTTGACGAGGAAGTAGCCAGACTTCATTTGGAGCAACTTGGAGTTAAATTAACCAAGCTGACAAAAGAACAATCTGATTATATCGGCATTCCAATAGAAGGTCCTTACAAAGCCGAACATTACAGATACTAATGGATTATAATATTATCAGATTTGTCAGATTAGAAGATAAAAATAAATCAATCTGATGAATCTGATGAATCAATACTGTTCGCTTTCATTAGGGAAGCTTCTTGATTTTACATCATTGATATAAGCAAGTACAGCATTTTTTATTTCTTCACTTAAATTAAGGTATCTTCTTAAAAACCGTGGTGAAAATTCTGTAGTTATTCCCAGCATATCATGTAAAACCAAGACTTGTCCGTCAACATCGCGTCCTGCGCCAATGCCAATTATAGGTATTTTAATCGTTTTAGCCACTTTTGCTCCTAGTTTGGCAGGAATTTTTTCAAGGACAATTGCAAAACAACCTGTTTTTTCTAATAATTTAGCATCTTCAACAAGCTTATCTGCTTCTGGTTTTTCAGTAGCCCTTACAACATAGGTGCCAAATTTATGAATCGCCTGCGGCGTCAAACCAAGATGCCCCATTACAGGTATGCCTGCCGACAGTATCCTGCTGATTGACTCAATAACCTCCTCGCCGCCTTCGAGTTTAACAGCATCTGCTCCCGATTCTTTCATTATTCGTATTGAAGAATCAAGTGCTGTTTTTGAATTGCCCTGATATGTTCCAAATGGCAGGTCTACTACAACAAGGGCTCTATTAACTGCTCTTGTAACCGAAGAAGCATGATATATCATCTGGTCTAATGTAATCGGAAGGGTTGTTTTATGTCCTGCCATTACATTGGAAGCTGAATCCCCTACAAGTATAACATCAATATCTGCACTATCAAGAATCCGTCCGAATGAATAATCATACCCTGTCAGCATCGCAATTTTTTCCCCATTTATTTTCATTTCCTGAAGCACATGTGTTGTTACTTTCAATATGGTTTTCTTATCAATCATAGATAAAATTATTAGTAATAAATCGTAAGTAATAATTTAACAAAATTACTATGATTTTAAATAATACTTAAAAATATTTATAGATTTATTGATTTATACTAAATTTGCAGCAATGAAATTTAAAATTATCATATTATTATTAATCATTTCAATATTTTCCCTAATCAATTCATGCAAAACAGATTTTGATCTGAATGCTAATTGGAAAGATATTACTATTGTTTACGGACTTCTTAATCAGGATAGTGTTACTTATATTAAAATCAGCAAAGCATTTCTGGGTGAAGGGAATACTATGACCTATGCAAGATCCTTTGATTCGACAAATTATAATCCAAATGAAATAGAAGTAAGCTTATTAGAATATAATAAATATGGCAGCCTTGTTCAATCCTATCCCCTTTCAGCAACTAAGGTAAATAAACAGTCCGGGATTTTTGGAGATCCTGTTAATCCATTACAGTATATTTATCAAACTCCTCCTAATGTTCGGTTAAATGAAAAATTTTCATATAAGTTAAATGTCAAAAATAAAAAATCTAATAAAATAGTTTCTTCTCAAACTAATTTAATTTTTGGTTCTGAATTAACAGTTATTAATCCACAGCAATCCACTCCAAAATATAAAATTTCTGTCTCATTTATCAGAACCCAGACAGTTGAATGGTATTCTGCTACAAATGGTAGAGCATACCAGGTTGTTATTAGATTTAATTATGAAGAAAAAAATAAACAAACAAATAATCATGTTCACAAATATGTAGATTGGGAATTACCATTAATTCCAGCAACTAATTTACTTAAAGGGAACAATATGAAATATGAGTTTATAGCAAATCAATTCTATGTTGTACTAAGCTCTAATATACCTGCAGACCCAAATGTATGGAGAATACCAGGGAAGGTTGAATATCTGCTTATGGTCTCAGGAGATGATTATTATACTTATATTGAAATAAATAAACCTACTCTTAGCATAGTGCAGGAAAGACCTAATTATACTAATATCACGAATGGATTAGGACTTTTTTCTTCAAGATATATTAAAAAAGTATCAGTATACTTAAACAAATATTCTACTGATACACTTATTATGGGAAGATATACCAAGCATCTTAGCTTTATAGACACTATAAAGTTTGACCCCAGACGTAAATAAAATTTAATTTTTTAATAATTCAATTTTCATTTCTGAATTTTAAAACGCTGACATTTTGTCATATTATCTTTGACAAATTCTCTATTTTGGAGTCAATTTCATGTCAATATTTCAATAAATGTATTATTTCAAAATTATGGCATAATATTTGACTTTTCATTTGCAAAATTATTAAATTACTAAATTACAAAATTTAAATATATGGCAAAAATAATTGGAATAGATTTAGGCACTACTAACTCTTGTCTGGCAGTAATGGAAGGTAATGAACCAACTGTTATTGCAAATAATGAAGGAAAAAGAACAACACCATCCATTGTTGCTTTTACTGATAATAATGAAAGAAAAGTAGGTGACCCTGCTAAACGTCAGGCAATTACAAATTCAACAAGAACTGTATACTCTATTAAAAGATTCATGGGAGAAACTTTTGACGAAGTGTCAAAAGAAATAAACAGAGTCCCTTTCAAAGTTGTTAGGGGTGATAACAATTCTCCAAGAGTAAAAATAGATGACAGGTTTTATACTCCGCAGGAAATATCAGCAATGATTCTTCAAAAAATGAAAAAGACTGCTGAAGATTATCTTGGGCAGGAAGTTACAGAAGCTGTCATTACAGTACCTGCTTATTTTAACGACTCACAACGTCAGGCTACTAAAGAAGCCGGAGAAATAGCCGGTTTAAAAGTAAGAAGAATTATCAATGAGCCTACTGCTGCTGCTTTAGCTTATGGGCTGGATAAAAAGCATAAGGATATGAAAGTAGCTGTCTATGACCTTGGAGGCGGAACTTTTGATATTTCTATTCTTGAGCTTGGGGAAGGAGTTTTTGAAGTTAAATCTACCAATGGTGATACTCACCTTGGAGGCGATGATTTT
>CAZMDE010000106.1:0-1420 GCA_964564355.1 uncultured Bacteroidales bacterium
AATATAGTAAGAGACGGTTCGGATTATTTCGGTCCATATGCATCTGTAACAATGATGTATACTTTGCTGGAGCTTATAAGTTCTTTGTATCCATTAAGAAATTGCACTTTTAACCTGACAGAAGAAAATATAAGTAAAAGAAAATTAAGGATTTGTCTTGAATATCATATTGGCAATTGCAAAGGACCCTGCGAGGCATTTCAGACAAAGGAAGATTATGATAAAAATATTGCCGGAATAAGACTGATAATAAAAGGGAATATTAATGCGGTAATGCAGGGATTGAGAGCTATGATGCATACATTTGCAGATAACCTGGAGTTTGAAAAAGCCCAGATATTTAAGGAAAAGATAGACCTGCTGGCAAGATACCAAAGTAAATCAATAGTGGTCAGCTCGGACATAGATAATGTTGATGTATTCTCTATTATAACAGATGAGGAAAGCGGATATGTCAATTACCTGAAAATTATAAAAGGTGCAATTATACAATCTCACACTTTGGAACTGAAAAAAAAGCTTGATGAGACTCCTGAAGAGCTTTTGGAAATTGCTATTACTGACTTCAGGCAAAGATTTGGGAGCGATGCGACAGAAATAATAATACCATTTAAGATAGAGGAGATAATACCTAATATTAAATTCATTATTCCTAAAATAGGAGATAAGAAAAAACTTCTGGAGCTTTCGGAAAGAAATGCTAAGTATTACCAGATGGATAAACATAAGCAGAAAGAGCTTGTAGATCCTGAAAGACACAGCAAGAGAATACTTAATAAGATGATGAAAGACCTTAGGCTGAAAGAGCTGCCTTCTTATATTGAATGTTTTGATAATTCAAATATACAGGGGGATTTTCCGGTTGCAGCTATGGTTGTTTTTAAAGATGCAAAGCCTTCAAAAAAGGAGTACAGGCATTATAATATTAAGACAGTTACCGGTCCTAATGATTTTGCATCAATGGAAGAAATAATATACAGGCGTTATAAAAGACTGCTTGATGAAAATGCTCCTTTGCCTCAGCTTATTGTTATAGACGGAGGGAAAGGACAGTTAGGCTCGGCGCTGAAAAGCCTGGAAAAGCTTGAGTTAAGGGGTAAGATAAATATTATCGGCATTGCCAAACGTCTTGAAGAGATTTATTATCCCGGAGATTCAATACCGATGTATCTTGATAAAAAGTCGGAAACTTTAAAGGTATTGCAGCATATCAGAGATGAAGCGCACCGCTTCGGGATAACATTCCACAGAAACAAAAGAAGCAAGGGGACTATTAAAAGCGAGCTTGAGGAAATAAAAGGTGTTGGGGAAAGCACTATAAATGCGTTATTGCAGCATTTTAAATCGGTGGAGAATATCAAAAAAGCAAATATGACGGAACTGGAAATAAGCTTTCCGAAACCGGCTACTATTGGTCAAA
>CAZMDE010000106.1:1430-2746 GCA_964564355.1 uncultured Bacteroidales bacterium
TTATTGAATATTTCTATAAATAATAGAGATTATACCGAATAAGATAAAAGTATTATTTGAAAAATATTACACAGAGTTTCACAGAGAATGCACAGAGTTTCACAGAGAACAAAAATATACACCATATAAACCTTTATTCGGTAAATTCTCAAATGATTGTAAACATAATATTTTTATTTAATTTTGCTATTGAAATTTGAACTTAATGAGAAAGAAGAAGATACTATATATTGTTGCACACCGCTTAGGACGCTCACCCGGTCAGCGTTTTCGTTTTGAACAATATCTTGATTATTTGAGTCAGAACGGATTTGAGTATGAGATCTCGAATTTTCTGGATGAGAAAGATGATAAGATATTTTATTCAGACGGGAATTATCTGCTGAAATTTTGGGTCATGCTGAAAAGCATAAGGCACAGATTAAGAGATGTTAAAAGAGCTGATGATTTTGATATTATATTTATATACAGGGATGCCATAATGATTGGTACTACATATTTTGAAAAGAGATTTCATAAATCGAAAGCAAAGGTTATTTTTGACTTTGATGATGCTATTTGGTATAATGACACATCTAAAGGAAATCTTAAGCTGGAATGGCTTAAGAAGCCTTCTAAAATAAATACAATCATAAGTTTGTCAGATATGATATTTGCAGGAAATGCTTATTTGGCGGATTATGCAAAGCAAAATAATGATAATGTAAAGGTTATACCTACCACGATTGATACGGAATATTATGTAAGAAAAGCGAAATTAGAAGCTGGAAGCTGGAAGCTGGAAGATAGAAATAAAGCTGGAGATAGGATTTGTATAGGGTGGACAGGGTCACAGACAACGCTCAAGCATCTCCAGCTTGCTATTCCTTTTCTTAAAAAGATAAAGGATAAATATGGTGACAGGGTGTGGTTTAAAATGATTGCTGATGTTCCATTCGTTAGTAATGAGGTTGATGTGAAATTTTATAAATGGAAAAAAGAATCAGAAATAGAAGACCTTTCTGAGATAGATATTGGTATAATGCCATTGCCTGATAACAAATGGACAAAAGGTAAATGTGGTTTTAAAGGGTTACAGTATATGGCTCTTGAAATCCCTGCTGTTATGTCGCCTGTTGGAGTCAATACTGAAATTATTGAAGATGGAATAAATGGTTTTTTGCCAAATAGTGATGATGAATGGATTAATACTCTGTCTTTATTAATTGAATCAAATGAGCTAAGAGAAAGGATTGGGAAGAACGGAAGGAAGACTGTTATTGATAGATATTCAGTTCTGTCTTTGAGAGACAAGTATGTTGGATATTTTGAAGAAG
>CAZMDE010000106.1:2756-7974 GCA_964564355.1 uncultured Bacteroidales bacterium
TTATGATTTTATATTTTTATACAAGCTGATATTACAGTAAACAGTCGAGGGGATTGACTTCCAGAAATAATATTCTCTACTACTTGTGTTGGATTTACTAAAACTATAATAATAATTTTTTGACGTAGTTTTTATTCTGCGATAAAATATTGATATAATATATTCCTTTTGGGATATTGTAGAGGTTTATACTATGTGTGTAGTAATTTATAATACTAATATCATTAGTATTATAAACGATTTCGCCGAGTGAATTAAATATTTTTATTTGAACTTTTTCCAGTTTATTACTGAAGAAATCAATCCGGATAGAAGAATTTAATATGTCAGGATAAATGGTGAAGTTAAAACCATCAGACGCAGATGTCTGCTCTATAAGTCTGAAACATTCGGCAGTAACAGAAATAGCATTTGAATTTGTTAAGCCACAACTGTTGCCTATACCTATTGCATAGCTACCGCTTTCGGTAGCAAGATATGTTGAGAGAGTGGCTCCGTTAATATTGGTTTGGTTTTTTGTCCATTGATATGAATTGGCAGCTGGAAGCTGGCAGATGGAAGCTGGAAAAATAATCTTATCAACCCAGGCACAATCACTTCCTGTGCTTACACTGCGGTCTTTTGAGTAAGACCATTTGAAATTATTTATTCCGGCTTTAACAGGATATTTAACTAATGTCCAGCCAATAGTTCCAGACCATTCTCCCACCTTAGTATTATTTATATAAAACCTTAAGAAGTCATAGTTTTTTTCAGAAGACACCTTAATATAAAATGAAATTGTGTCTTCTATGTTAATGTTATATTTTATATAAATATCAGAGTTCTGTAGATGAGATATTATTCCTGATTTTGCAGAATAATTACCTTCAAATGGGTTTGTAGTTGTTAAAAGCCAGGGTGTATTACCTCCCAAATACCAACTGTATTTATTAAAATTGCCGGTATTGAAATCTTCTGTGCAGAATGCCTTGGATATTAGCTCAACAGAGCCTCCATTACAGAAAGTAGTAGGTCCAGTTGAAAATACTTTAGATTCGGGTTCAGTAAACGTATTAACCTGTATTATATTTGAACTGCCTGTACAGCCTGATTTATCTGTAATATTAACAATATAATCTCCGCTTGTTGAAGCTATAAAAGATGTTCCTGTTTCCCCGGAGATATTTACATTGTTTCTTTTCCATTGATATAAGCAAGGGGCAGTGGGCAGGGAGTAGGGGGTAGTCAGATTAACAGAACTTCCATAGCAGAATGAAGTTGGTCCTTGAGCAGTTACTGTTACAAAAGGAGCCGAACTGGTTGTTACATGAATAATATCTGTAATAATATTTTCACATGGGCTATTTATCTTTACCTTGTAATCTCCTGTTTGTGTTGCTTTATAGAAGTAATTTGTTGCCCCTGTAATGTTATTACCGTCTTTAATCCATTGATAAGTCATCTTTTTGTCAGAACTTAAATCCGGGAATATAACTTTATCTATCAATGCACAATCATTTCCTTTAGTAACTGAGCCATCTTTCGAATATTCCCATTTGAATGTCACAATTCCTGCGTCAACAGGATAAGATAACCTGCTCCAATTTACTTCTCCAGACCATTCGGCAATTTTAATGTTGTTTATGTAAAATCTCAGATAGTCGTAACCAATTTCAGAAGATACTTTTCTGTAAAATGATATACTGTCAGGATGAGAAACATTATATGTTAAAGACAAAACAGAACTTTGACTGTTATTGATAGTTCCGGATTTTGCGCTGTATTGTTTTTCAACAGCATCGGTATTAGTTATTGTCCAAGGAGCGTTTTCTCCTAAAATCCAGGAATATTTTCTAAAATTAGCTGTTTCGAAATTGTCAAAATTATTGATAGTTCCGTTTAATATTACAGATTTTCCTTCACAAAATGCTACAGGTCCGTCTGAACTAATATCTGAGTTTATTCCTGTTGTTTCGGTGATAGTAACTTTAGGAGAAGCGGATAACCCGCATTCACTCAAAACCTCTACATTATAATTACCAGAGGTTTTGCTGTAATATGAAGATTTAGTTGCTCCGGGTATATTACTATCATTCTTTTTCCATTGATAACTAATTGAGTTTGGAGCATTGAATTGGGAGTTGGGTAAAATAATTTTATCTAACCATGCACAATCATTTCCTGTATTAACACTTTTATCTTTAGAATAAACCCATTTAAAACTGTTATTCCCTTTCAGAACAGGAAATGAGAATTTCTGCCAGTTTAATTCTCCTGACCATTTTGCTTTTAAATTATTATTAATATAGAAGTTCAAATAGTCATATCCTGTTTCAGAAGACACTTTTCTGTAAAATGAAATGCTGTCATTATCAGATGCATTAATATCTATTGATATTTCTGAAGATTGCATATGGCTAGTACTTCCTGATTTAGCTGAATATTTTCCTTCGTATGAATTGCTATTTGTTATATTCCATGGCTGGCTCCCTGCATTTACCCAAGTGTATAAATTAAAATTCCCGGTTTCAAAATTCTCTACTTTAAGTTGTTTAGATGTAATTTTAATTGAATCACCTTTGCAAAATCTATTATTTCCATTTGATGAAATATCAATTTGAGGAGTAGTAAGAATGTTTAATGTGATACTGTTTGAAGATTTTAAACAACCGGAAGAGTTTGATATAACATAACTATATTGACCCTGCTGTGAGGCAATAAAACTGCTATTTATTGCATTTAATATGTTTGTATTATTTAGCTTCCATTGATATAACAAATCTTTATAATAAACTGCAGACAGTCCAACAGAATTGCCTGAGCAAAAGGTTGTAGGACCATTTGCAGTTATATTTACATCGGGAGAAAAGTCTGAGATGTTGACAGGTTCAGAAATACTCTGACCACAATTATTTGTAACCTTAACTCTGTAAGAACCCGTATTGCCTGCTTTATATTCATAAAAAACAGCTCCCTGTATATCATTTTCATCTTTAGTCCATTGATAAATAGGTTTGCCATCAGGCAATATATTAGGGAAAATTATTTTATCTATAAAGGCACAGTCAAGCCCGTTAGAAATACTATGGTCTTTAGAGTACTCCCATTTAAATACTATTGTTCCCGGTGGAACCGCGTAGGCTACTTTAGCCCAATTTACTTCACCTGACCATTCGCCTTTCTTAATGCCATTAATATAAAACCTTAGAAAATCATATTTAGCTTCAGATGAAACTTTTCTGTAAAAAGTTATGCTATCAGAGAGAGGAACATATAGAGTTATTGATATAGCAGTACTTTGGTTATCACTTATAAGTCCGGATTTTGCACTATTTAGTTTTTCAAAGACATTTGATTTTGTTATTACCCATTCATTATTACCGCTCATTATCCATTTGAATTTACTAAAATTTTCTGTTTCAAAGTTTTCATACTCATTTATCGTTCCGTTTAAAAGTAATGTTTTACCGGTACATATTGTTGTTCCTTCTGATAAGATCAGAGGGTGAGGTTTTGGTAATGCTTTAACTGCGGTTATAATTGATTTATAAGTTCCGCATGAATTAGAAACCTCTACATTATAATCACCGGTAGAATTGGCTGAGTAATTTGAGTTTGTTGCTCCCGGGATGATATTATTATCTTTTTTCCATTGATAGCTTATTGATAAGGGAGTAGGGAGTAGGGAGTTCGGTGTAGGGAATATTATTCTGTCTAACCAGGCACAATCACTTCCTGTATTAACGCTTTTGTCTTTAGAATATATCCATTTAAAATTGTTAAATCCTTTTTGAACAGGGTATATGCATTTCAGCCAACCCTGATCTCCAGACCACTGAGCTATCAATATATCATTTATATAAAATTTCAGAAAATCATAATTTAATTCTGATGATATTTTTCTGAAAAACGATACGCTGTCAGTATCAGGAACGTACATACTATAAGACAATTCTGACGTTTGCAGGTGAGTTATTAAACCTGATTCAGCGCAATAAATTCCTTCATAAGGGTTACTACTACTTACATTCCATGGTAAAATTCCTCCTGTATTCCAATCATATGATTTAAAATCTCCGCTTTCAAAAGTTTCGAGGTTTAAATTTTGAGAATTAATACTTACCGCAGCTCCTTCACAAAAAGTAGTATTTCCGTTTAATGTAATATATACTTTTGGCAAAAGTGCAGTGATAAGATTTAAAACATTTGATACTTTTGTGCATCCAGCAGTATTAGTAATTTCTAAACTATACTGACCCAACTGCCTTGCAATAAAAATACTTGATGTTTCATTATTTATATTTACTCCAAAACTCTTCCATTGATAACCAGTATACCCAGGCTCTGATGCTAATATAACAGAGTCTGAAGAACAAAAATAAATATTAGAATCAGCATCGTAAGTTATTATTTCATTTTGTATAGAAAATATTTTGCTTTGTAATAAAGGATTGATTTTTAAATATGCAGATTCACTTGTCTTTTGAGAATATTTATTGCTGACAATACATTTATAAGTTCCTTCATTTTCTATTAAAACGGAATTGAATATTAATGAGCTATTAGTTGCACCCGAGATATTGATACCATCTTTAACCCATTGATAATAATAAGGCATAGTGCCATTTAAGTCTATCTCTAGAGAAACATAATCACCAATACATTTAGTCTGAGTTTGAGGATTTCTATATATAGTAAAGTTTGTATTTGTTGGTAGACCAAAAGAAATAGCTATGTCATTGTCTGTAAAATCCGATTTATAAAAAGTTATAGGAGTACCTTCATCATTCTGGACTGATATATTATAAAGGCTCTTTCCATTATTTACAATAATACTCATTAAATCATTTAAAGGAAATTGTGATTTTGGAATATTAATAATTAACGAGTTGGCATCAGGATTCGTTGTAGTAAAATTGAAGGTTTCTCTTGCTTTCCAGTAATTACCAAAGTCCTCAAGTTCCATAACATAAACATCTTCAGGCATTCGCTGGAAAAGAGTTGATTCATAATACATTTTGTAATTTCTCCCGGGGTGTACCAAAACGCTAATTATTGCATTATTAGCTTTTATTTTGTCAATCAGGGTAAGGTGATAGTCAACAAGAGAACGCCAGTTATCTTGGGTTATAGGGTCTGCGTCAATAGTAAGCGGTATTTCATAAACATTGCTGAGTCTTCCTCCAGGGCTTTGTTCTCTGTGTTGCTGATAAGGGAAATGTGTTAAAACATCGTT
>CAZMDE010000107.1:0-3950 GCA_964564355.1 uncultured Bacteroidales bacterium
GGCTTTCCCTTGTTTTATTTCATAAATTTTAGTCTCAATATTTACATTTCTGAATATTTTCAAAATCCTGTCCTTATGAGTTTCCGTAATAAATATCTGTCCGAACATATCACTGCTTACAAGTTCTATGAGCTTAGCTACCCTTGAATCATCAAGCTTATCAAACAGGTCATCAAATAGCAGAATAGGTTTATAACCTTTCATCTTTTTAGTATAAACAAACTGAGCGAGCTTGACAGCAATAATAAATGACTTCTGCTGTCCCTGGGAGCCGAATTTTTTCAATGGATATTCTCCAATATTAAAGAGTATATCATCCTTATGAACACCCGTTGTTGTATATTGAAAATTTTTATCTTTAGAAATGGAATCAATAAGCAATTGCCTGAAGTCATTATTCTTCAGAAGAGAATCATACTGAAGGCAAACTTTTTCCTTATTACCGGTAATAAAATTATAATATTCCCTGAATATAGGTATCAGGTTATCTATAAAACTTGTTCTTTTCTCAAATATATTCTGTCCGTATTTAACAAGCTGCTCATCCCATATTTCAAGCTGACTTTGTTCGAAAGTTCTGTTATCAGCGAATTGTTTTAACAATTTATTTCTTTGTTCAAGAGCTTTGTTATAACTAATGAGGTCATGCAAATAGTTCCTGTCAAATTGAGATATAACACCATCAACATATCTTCTTCTTTCTTCACTGCCATTATATATCATATTACTGTCTGATGGTGAAATCATGACAAGCGGGATTAGTCCGATATGGTCTGACAGTCTCTCGTATTCATCTTTATTTAACTTAAACTGCTTTTTTTGATTTCGTTTTACAATACAATGGACAATTTCAGATTTATCTCCATTTCTCTGAAATGCACCCTGTATTGAAAAAAATATAGAGTCGTATAAAATATTCTGTGAATCTATATTATTAAAATAGCTTTTGCAGAACGACAAATAGTGAATTGCATCGAGAAGGTTTGTTTTCCCTTCACCGTTATCCCCTACAAAGCAATTTATCTTTTTACAGAAATCGAGCTCTGCGCTATTATAATTTTTGAAATTAGCTAATGTAAGTTTTTGAAGATTCATCTAAAAGGATATTGTTGTGAATAACATAGCTTTAAGCAATGCCATCCCTATAACTTAAAACAACAAAACTACGTATTTTTTTATAATTACATTTTGGGATATTATATAGAATTTTTACTTTAATAATTTACCTGCTAATTAAAAACTTAAAAATCTCTAATTTCTTTCTCTATTAATAGTATAAAATATTTATCTTTGCACCCTTTTTGAAAAATAGATTTAATGATAAATATAACATTACCAGATAATTCTGTAAGACAATATAACGAAGGGGTTACTTCTCTTGAAATTGCCAAAAGTATCAGCGAAGGGCTTGCTCGCAATGTGCTTGCTGCCAAAATTGATGGTGAAGTTTGGGATGCAACAAAACCTATTAATAAGGATTCGTCTGTAAAGCTGCTTACCTGGGATGATGATGAAGGCAAATCAACAATGTGGCATTCGTCTGCTCATCTTATGGCTGAAGCAATTGAATTTATATATCCCGGTGTGAAATTCGGCATTGGTCCTGATATTGAAAATGGTTTTTACTATGATATTGATTTAGGCGATAAGACTATTTCTGCTGATGATTTCAAAAAGCTTGAGGATAAGATGCTTGAAATAGCCCGCCAGCAAATCACCTTTAAACGTAAAGATATATCTAAAGCTGATGCTATTGATTATTTCACAAAAAAAGACGACCCTTACAAGCTGGAGCTTATAAACGACCTTAATGACGGTGAGATAACATTATATGAATCAGGCAATTTTGTTGACCTTTGCAGAGGTCCTCATATTCCTAATACAGGCTTTATTAAAGCAGTAAAGCTTCTTAATATTGCCGGAGCTTACTGGCGGGGTGATGAAAAAAGAAAACAATTAACAAGGATATATGGTGTAAGCTTTCCAAAACAGAAAGACCTTACAGAATACCTTGTCCTGCTTGAAGAAGCCAAAAAGCGCGACCACCGCAAGCTTGGCAAAGAGCTTGAATTATTCACCTTCTCTGCAAATGTCGGTCTTGGGCTGCCTTTATGGCTGCCTAAAGGAGCTCAGCTCAGAGAGCGTCTTGAAACCTTCCTCAAAAAAGTTCAAAAGAAAGCTGGCTACCAGCCTGTTATTTCACCGCATATTGGCAGCAAACAGCTATATGTTACCTCAGGTCACTGGGAAAAATACGGTGAAACATCTTTCCGCCCGATAACTACTCCGCAGGAAGGAGAAGAATTCATGCTTAAACCAATGAATTGCCCTCACCATTGTGAAATTTATAAAAGCAAACCCCGTTCTTATAAGGATTTGCCTGTTCGCTATGCTGAGTTCGGCACTGTCTATCGTTATGAGCAGAGCGGTGAGCTTCATGGCTTGACACGTGTTAGAGGTTTTACACAGGATGATGCACATATATTCTGCACTCCTGACCAGGTAAAGGAAGAATTCATCGGAGTTATGGACATTGTTCTTCATATTTTCAAAGCCCTTGATTTTAAAGAATACACTACTCAAATATCTCTGCGCGACTCAAATAACAAAGCAAAATATATAGGTTCTGACGAAAACTGGGCAAGAGCTGAAAAAGAAATCATTGATGTAGCTAAAGAAAAGAATATTAAATCCGTAATAGTTCCCGGTGAAGCAGCTTTTTATGGACCCAAGATGGACTTTATGGTTAAAGATGCTCTTGGTCGCAAGTGGCAGCTTGGAACAATACAGGTAGATTATAATCTGCCTGACAGATTTGAGCTTGAATATACAGGAAGCGACAATCAGAAGCACAGACCAGTTATGATTCATCGTGCTCCTTTCGGCTCTATGGAGCGTTTTGTAGCTGTTCTTATAGAACATTGTGCCGGTAATTTTCCACTTTGGCTCACACCTGAACAGGCAATAATATTGCCAATCAGTGAAAAATATGTTGAATATGCAAAAAAAGTTTTATTTTTGCTCGATAATTTGAATGTGCGTTGCTCAATTGATGACCGTAACGAAAAAACCGGGAAAAAGATACGTGACGCTGAATTGAACAAGATTCCATACATGCTGGTAGTAGGCGAAAAAGAGGAAAATGACAATACGGTTTCTGTTCGTAAACACAGCACTGGAGACTTAGGCAGCTTTACTTCAGAAAGTTTTGCTGCTTTAATAAATGATGAAATAAAAAAATTGGTAGATATATAGCACTAGTGAAATAGTGAACTAATAAACTAAAAAATAGGAGGTCATATAGCAACATTTAGTGGTCCTTATCAGAGAAGACCCTTTGTAAAAAAGGAAGCCCTGCATAAGATAAATGATAAAATTAAATCACCGGTTGTAAGAATGGTTGGTGATGATATTGAAAACAAAATTGTTCCTATTAAGGAAGCTTTAAAAATTGCAGAAGATTTAGGAATGGATCTTGTTGAGATCTCCCCTACTGCCAATCCACCTGTTTGCAAGGTGATAGATTATAAAAAGTTTCTTTATGAACTGAAGAAAAAGCAGAAGGAAATGAAAGCCAAAACTGCTAAAGTTGTTGTAAAAGAAATAAAGCTTGGACCTAATATTGATGATCATGATTTTAATTTCAAGCTTAAACATGCAACCAACTTTTTACAGGATGGGGCTAAAGTAAAAGTGGATATATTTTTTAAAGGAAGATCAATTATATATAAAGAAAAAGGAGAATTAGTGCTTCTTAAATTTGCAGACCTTCTGTCTGAATATGGTAAGCTGGAAAGCTTGCCTAAGCTCGAAGGTAAAAGAATGCTGATGATTATTTCTCCTAAAAAGAAATAATAGATTCATCAGATTTTTAAGATTAATAAAATTATTTAATATTTAAAATTCAACATTCAAAATTTCATAAAGATGCCAAAAGTTAAAACAAAATC
>CAZMDE010000107.1:3960-5029 GCA_964564355.1 uncultured Bacteroidales bacterium
GCGTAGTTGAGGCTGTAACAGGAACAGGTAAAATAGTAAGAAAACATGCTTACAAAAGTCACATTCTTACTAAAAAAGAAAAGAAAAGAAAACGTAATCTGACTTACAAGACTACTGTTCATGAGACAGATGAGCCAAGAATCAAGAAATTATTAGTCATGTAAATTCTAATATCTAACATCTAAAAGTCAATATCTAATATAGTATTAACCTTGTTTGTAGCAAAGAAGTTTCCGTCTTTGCGGAACGCTCAAACAATAATAAATTAAAATTATGCCACGTTCAGTAAATGTAGTTGCCGCCCGACGCAGAAGAAAAGAAATAATGAAAGCGACCAAAGGTCAGTTCGGGAGAAGAAAAAATGTTTGGACTGTCGCTAAAAATGCATACGAAAAAGGCTTACAGTATGCTTACAGAGACAGACGTAATAAAAAACGCACATTCCGCAGCCTCTGGATTAACCGTATTAATGCCGGTGTAAGACAATATGGTATGTCTTACTCAGTATTTATCGGTAAAATCCATTCCAATAATATCCATATCAACCGTAAGGTTCTTGCTGACCTTGCTATGAACAACCCCGAAACTTTCAAAGCTATCGTTGATAAGATAAAATAGATTATCAGATTTGTCAGATTCTTCAGATTCATAAGATTAAAAATTATGAAAATATACAGATTTGAAGAAATGGAAGTATGGCAATTAACGAGGAAACTTGTTAAGGACACTTATATATTGACAAAAAAAGAGCCTTTTATAAAAGATTATGATTTAGTTAAACAAATTAGAAGAGCTGGCGTTTCAATAATGTCAAATATTGCAGAAGGTTATGAGCGACAGACAAAGAAAGAATTTATTCAATTCCTTTATATATCAAAAGGTTCAAGCGGCGAATTAAGAAGTCAAATGTATATTGCACTTGATTTGAATTATATTACCCAGAATGAATTTAACACTATAAATTCACAGATTGATACAATTTCTAAATCCTTAAGTGGATTTATCAAATACTTATCTTCCCTAAAATAATCTGATTATCTGACAAATCTGAAGAATCTGACAAATCTGA
>CAZMDE010000107.1:5129-7966 GCA_964564355.1 uncultured Bacteroidales bacterium
AATCTGACAAATCTGACAAATCTGATTATCTGACAAATCTATTTCGTTTTATCCGGATATGGAGGAATAGCAGGCATTTCTTTGTAATCCTTCATCTCTTCTTTGATTACCTCTATAGCCTTATTCAATTGCTGGTCTTCGCCTGCATATTCCTTTGCAGGGTCATTATCAACAACTATATCCGGGTCAACTCCGTGACCTTCTATCACCCATTTGCTGTCATGTGAATAATGTCCGAATTCCGGCTTCATAAGAGTGCCTCCGTCAATTATTGGTAATGAGCCTCTTATTCCTATAACTCCTCCCCAGGTTCTCAAACCAATCAGCTTGCCTATTTTATAAAGCCTGAACTGATATGGGAACATATCACCATCAGATGCTGAATATTGGTCAATAAGGCATACTTTAGGACCCACTTCCATTCCAGATGGAGAATAGCTCTGTCTTGTGTTTCTTGCAACTCCCATAAAGCTAACCTGTCTTCTTAATCTCTCTATTATCATTGGTGAAACATTGCCGCCTCCATTGCCTCTGTCATCAATTATCAATCCTTTCTTGCTCAGCTGAGGATAATAATATTTTACAAACTCAACCAATCCTTCTGGACCCATATCGGGTATGTGTATATAGCCAACTTCTCCGTTCGTAGCATCATTCACTTTCTTTATATTATTTTCCACCCAGTTGTAATAATACAATTCTCCTTCATTATCAGTTGGAACCACTATAACTTTTCTGCTGCCTGCATCAGTAGCCTTGCTGTTAATTGTCAGCTCTACCTGCTTTCCTGCAGTATTTAAAAGTGATTCATAAATATCATTCATAGCATTTGTTTGTTTGCCGTTCACAGCTATGATAAAATCACCTTCTTTAATATCAACTCCTACCTCAGTAAAAGGAGAGCGTTTATTAGAAGCCCAGTTCTCCCCTTTTAGTATCTTATTTATTTTAAAATATCCTGATGCATCTTTACTGAGCTCTGCACCGAGAAGACCTGTATTTATTCTCTTAGGCATAGGTCTGTCGCCACCGCCAACATAAGTATGCCCGAGGTTCAACTCTCCGATAAGCTCACCTATTATATAATTCAGGTCATTCCTGTGATTAACATAAGGTACCAGGTGACCGTATTTCTCTTTCATTGCTTTCCAATCAACTCCCTGCATATTCGGGTCATAGAAGAAATCCCTCATCTGTCTCCAGCTCTCATTGAATATCTCCTTCCACTCTTCTTTCAGATTAGTCCATACTTTCATATTCGACAGGTCAGCCCAGTCTTCTACTTTTATCTCAGTTTTAGGTAGATCTATCACAGCATACCTTCCATCCTTCAATACAAGCAGCTTCTTCCTGTCAGCAGAAATATCATAACCGGATATTTCTCCAAGTCTTATTTCCTTTTTATTCTTTAAGTCAAACATATTCAGGGTTGACTTTCCCTTCGGAGCCTCATCATCATCCTCTTCTCCTCCCCTCCTGACATAATATACATAATCAGCTATTGCAGTAATACTTCCGTAACCGCTTGCTGAAACAGGCAATGCAACTATCCTTCCCTCTATTCCGTCAAAATCAATTTTCACATTTAATTCCTCTTTCTTCTCTTCCTTCTTTTCATCCTTTTTTTCCTTTTCTTTATCTGTTTTTGTGGATTCAATTTTCTTTATATCCACTATATCATTCACTGGCTTAAGAGGCGATGGAGTTGACTTTTCAAGCGTAACAAAAAATATTTTGGTCATGTCTTTAAAAGCAGTATTCCATTCTGTCCAGCTATATATCGGATTAAAATCCCTGTTGGATGTGAAAAATAAATATTTCCCGTCATCGCTGAAAGTAGGATTTGAGCTATCAAACCAGCTTGAAGTAACAGGAGTTTTTTTCTCTGTAGCAAGTTCATATATAAATATCATCTGTTTCTTATCCCTGTCTGGTCTGGCATAAGCAATCCATCTATTGTCAGGCGACCATACATACTGGCTGAATTCCCAGTCAAGGTCCTTATCAACCTGGGTCACTTTCTTTGATTCAATATCAATATACTGTAATCTCAGCATCTTGTCAGCCCATATTAGCTTCTTTGAATCAGGCGACCATTCGGGGTGGTATTTATAAGTATCCCCATTCTTTGTCAGTTGCTCGGGTTTTGCGCTGCCGTCCTGTGCTGCTATATATAATTCGTCTTCACCTGTTGCATCAGAAATATAAGCAATATATTTACCGTCAGGCGACCAGCTAACATTTCTTTCGTGTGCAGCAGGTGTTTGAGTTAAATTAATTGTGATACCTGTTTTAGCAGGCACTGTCCAAACATCTCCTCTTGCATCAAATGTTATTCTTTTACCGTCAGGTGATACTGCAGAACTGTTAATGAATTTACCCGCATCTATCAGCACAGTTCTTGATGTATTAAGGTCATCTGTTATTTTAATATTTATTTTATTCTGTGTTCCTGAAGTAATATTATAGGTATACAGATAGCCTCCGTTCTCAAATATTATATCATTATCCCCAATTGACGGGAACTTTACATCATATTCTGTAAAACTTGTCAGCTTTTTGGTCTCTTTTGTATCAATATTATATGAGAACAGGTTCATCCTTCTGTCCCTGTCTGAAAGAAAGTAAACAATATTACCTTTCCACATAGGAAATATATCCTGTGCAATGTTGTTTGTAATATTTTCCATCTTTTTTGTTTTAAAATCATATATCCATACATCATCTGCCATCCCTCCCTTGTAATACTTCCACGTTCTGAACTCCCTGAAGACTCTGTTATATCCAGCTTTGACCTGTCAGCAAAAAAAATAAAAAAACCCCCGACTGGGAAAGGA
>CAZMDE010000108.1:0-7916 GCA_964564355.1 uncultured Bacteroidales bacterium
AATTAAAAATTATAACTTTGTAGATTGAAATAATAAAAACAATAAAATATGGCAATGACATTAAAAACAGGGGATGGAAAGATGTTTATTATAAGCACACATCTGACGCAGATGGAACAACAGCTTAAGATAAGGATAAAAATAAAATACAAGAAAAAGGAAAAGCCGGAATACAGCGATGGGCAGGGATATAAATGGCAAACAGCAGGGATGATATTGCTGAATGAGAAGAATTCCAAGCAACTGGCAAATTACTTACTGGATATAGTCTATCAACTGGGGATGTTAGATGAGATGGATATAATAAAAAAGAAAGGGAAATATCATATAAATAACAAATACTGGAATACAAATTATCATGAAAAAAAGAGCAGCAAGGAGTATAAGAATCCGTTTAAGAAAGATTAATTTGTGGAGAGTATTGTAAAAATAAATGACAATAAAACGATAAGGTATCCGGAGCGCGTTGAAAACGTGTTCCGGACATAGCAGTTTGATCAAGAAAAGACTAATACATTGTGAGAAATAGGAGATGGGGGAATGGGTTTGAATTTATCATCGTCGTCATCATCGTCATCCCAATTTAAAAAAGGACCATCATGATAATACAGAATGAATTTCTTATCTGACATTTCTTCATCAATGATAAAACGCAGGAAATAATGATTAGACCTTATTCCTACAAGACTAATTTCTTTATGCTTTTCAACAGGTTTAATTTTAAAGGTTTTTTCATCAAAATTCAAAACCTTTTTTCTATCAGCAGGTACATTGTTAACAATGAAATTAATCTGAGAAAAAGTATGTTTGTTAGCAAACATTATATTAGGATAAAAGCCATAAACAGAGACGAAATAATCTATTGAATTCTCAACGGTTTTCTTCCAATTTGTCCATTTTTTAATTTCATTTACAAACTCAAAAGAAATATTTTTCTTTTTTAAAAGCTCCAGCATTTCATAGAAAGACCTGACATTACCAACATCAACGAGAATAAAATTTTCAAAAGAAAAGACTTTATCAATTATTTCATTGGTAATATAAATGCCAACAATTTTGAAATTTTCTTTTAAATATAGGCTAAGGGTTTTCCTGTATTCAAGCTCTTCTTTAAGCCATTGAGCATTTTTTCTTTTGGGTAATTTAATCCATTTGAAAGAATCATCTTTATAAGAGTTCAGATAATCATTTCTGAACCTGATAAGTTTTCTGACCTTGTTTAATGAAAAATCCTTACCTTCTTCTTTCAGAAGACCATGTATTAATTCAGTAATAAAGTCAAATTTTAACATGGGTAGGTTTAATAATGCAGAGCAAATTTAATAAAAATTAGTCCACAGTCAATAGACAACAGTTGAAAACAAATGAGCGATGATATGTTTTATCCCGTTAGGTGTTGAACGTATATCTTCATGAACACCTTTTTAAACAATTTGATTTGTGAATAATATGAATAGCTAAGAATTCCGCATACAATTTTCTAACTTTCCTAATTTTAGGAGAGGGAATACCGAATTATTATTTTATAATTTTTTTTAATTGTTCGGCTGAGTGGAAGGAGGAGCGGGTAAGTGGGGAGCTTTCAACATACAAGAATCCTTTCTGAATGCCTGTAAGCCTGTATTTTTCAAATATTTCGGGTGAAATGTATTCTTTGACAGTGAGGTTTTCCTTAGATGGCTGCAGATACTGTCCTATTGTGAATATCTTACATCCTGCTTCAAGCAGGTCGTCCATAGTTTGATATACTTCTTCTTCGGTTTCTCCAATACCAACCATAATCCCAGATTTTGAGATGATTGGTTCTTCGCTCTTCGCTTTTCGCTTTTCGCTAATCATCTTTATCACTGACAGGCCCGTATCATATTTTGCATAAACTCTAAGCTCTTTGGTAAGACGACGGACTGTTTCAAGGTTATGTGATATTATATCAGGTTTTGCATCAATAACTTTCTGAATATCTTCTTGATTTCCTTTGAAATCAGGGATAAGTGTTTCTATGGTTGTTCCGGGGTTTGTGTTTCTGACAGCTCTGATTGTTTTCGCCCAAATGCCTGCACCTCCGTCAGCCAAATCATCTCTTGTTACGGAAGTTATTACACAATGTTTCAGGTTTAAGGCTTTAACTGCTTCGGCAATCCTGCCGGGTTCAAGGCTGTCAGCTTCTGAAGGTTTGCCGGTTTTAACATTGCAAAACATGCATGAGCGTGTGCATATATCTCCCAGTATCATGAATGTGGCTGTACCAGCAGCCCAGCATTCACCCTGGTTTGGACAGTTCCCGCTTTCACAAATTGTGTGCAAGCCAAGCCTTTTAAGGTGATTTTTTATGCCGGAATATTCATTAGTTGATGGCAGTTTTATCCGTAGCCAATCCGGCTTTCTGATTTGATGATTTGATGATTTATTCACTAAATAATTATTTAAAGGAGTTCATGAGCTCGCTACACTCGGTTGATAATTTGATGATTCTCTTTATTCATCTCTAATCCTTCTCCATTCTCAATTTACTTATTAAGCCTTCTTCCGAAACTATAACTCAGATAAGCAGAAAGGAATATACTTTTATCAGGATTAAACGCCATAACAGGTATGGGTTTAGGATAGGCATCAGCAGTGACTCCTACTTCAAGGCATCGTATTTTAGTATCTTCCTGACCGAACTCAAAATTAAAACCGAACTTTCCATAAATTCCGGGATGAATATTCATTTTATTGAGTCCATAGGTAAAAGGCGCTCTTCCATATATATTATTGTCATCCTTATTAGGGTCGTATCTCTCGGGTGAGTAAGAACCCTGGGCATCAGGAGAAACAGGATAATTAATTTTATAAAAAAGGTAAACAGGTTTTGTAAGGCAAATAGAAGCTCCTCCATAGTAGAAATATCTGATTTCAACACCACCCCAGTAAGGCTTGCTGTTTATCACCTTTTGAACTCCGGCTCCTGCTCTGAGAATAAACAGATAATTCAATTTACCATATATAAAACTTTTAGAGTTAGGACCAATAGGATTTAATATTTTTATTTCTTTTGGGTCTTTCATTGAAACAAACTCTCCCTCAAAGATAAGCTTCTTATATCCTGTGAGATGTTTACCCTGTCTGTAGCCAAAGCCATAACCCAGAGTATGAAGCATTCCATGTAAGCTCCACTCATTCCTGTATAGAACTTTAATACTGTCCCGAGTTGCTGGTACTACCTGGGCATCTGTACAAAAGACTATAAAGACTAAGACAGTTGTGAGTAATAATGATATTTTCCCCCTGATTTTCAATTTTTAATAAACCATGCTGATTTAAGATACAAAAATACGAATAAAACAGATGTTTTGTTATAAATTTTATTAAATTATTAACCTTTTAAAATTAATGAACACTTGTTTTAGTAATTTTGCAATATAATTATATCTTATGTCTAATATCTAATTCAAGTGAGTGATTATCCTTCAAGATTAATAGAGCAGGCGGTAAATGAAATATCGAGGCTGCCGGGCATAGGTAAGAAATCAGCCCTGCGGTTAGTTTTGCATATTCTTAAAGAGGATGAAGGTTTTGCAGAATCATTGGGTAATTCTATTATCAGATTAAGAAAAGAGATAAAATACTGTAAGCAATGTCATAATATCTCAGACGAAGATATTTGCGTCATCTGTAGCGGCATAAAAAGGGATAAGTCTTTACTCTGTGTGGTTGAAGATATAAGGGATATAATGGCAATTGAAAATACAAGCCAGTTTAACGGGTTGTATCACGTGCTTGGAGGAATTATCTCACCGATTGATGGTATCGGACCGGATGATATAAATATTGATACACTTATTAAGAGGGTTACAAAGAATACTTTCAGAGAAATAATCATTGCTCTTAGCACAACAATAGAAGGTGATACAACAGTCTATTATATTTCAAAAAAGCTTAAGGATTATAATGTTCCGGTAAGCATACTGGCAAGAGGCGTTGCAATCGGCGATGAGCTTGAATACATTGATGAGGTCACCCTGGGACGCTCTATCCTTAACAGGACTAAATATAACCTCATATAGACATGACATATTTTAAAAATATGTCATGTCTAAATAGTTTAAGAACAATTGCAGAGCCTTATGCTTTGCTTCATCAAAGTCATAATTCATATACTTCTCAACATATTCTTCGAGGTCAATCTCTTTTATTTTAATCTTATGAACCTGATTATCTGATAATCTTTTAATCTGGTAATCCCTCACTGCTTCAAGCTTATTATCTACGCCAAATTTAAGGGCTTTTTCTAAGTGTTCAATTGTTTCTTGCGGCAGGTTTTTTTTCACTACCCAGCAGGCGAACACAAAAGGTAAAGATGTGAAACTGTACCATTCTTCAGCAAGGTCAAATTGATATTTGAATTTATCTGCAAGCTCAAATGTTTTATCCCCTATGGCAACGACTGATTGAAACCTTGTGTAATCAGACAAATTATCACTTCCAATGGCATGCCATTTTACATCCTTTAATTTCCAGTAATGTTCTGCCAGTATTGTAACTAAGCGCACTGAAGTTCTCGATTCAAAATCAAGATGTATATCTTTTATTTCATTTAAAGGCACATTACTCAGAAGCAATACAGTTTTCACCTTTCCGTTTGCCCCCAGACAGTAGTTATTCAGCATTTCATATCTGTCAGTGACCAAAGGTAGCATAGCGACCGGTATAAGCCCGATATCTGCTTTCCCTTGTATTACCTTATCTCCACACACAGAGGGTACGTCTAATTCCAGGGTGTAATTGTTCATTTGTCCTGACCTTTCTATGCCATAAACAAATGGAATTGTGTTTAAATAGGAAGTAGCCGCTATAGTAACCTGCTTCATAAAAAAAGGTATTTTACCCCCAACCCTTAAACCTTCTCCCGATTCTTAATTAATTATCAAAACCTTTTTGTTATCTGTCTTTGCATTATATAATCTAACCTGATAAACTCCAGGCGCAATCCCTGATAAATTTATACTTTCATTGTACTTTTTCCCTGAAGTTATTATCTTTTCTGTATAAATTTCCATACCCAATACATTCCATACTTCTAAATTATAACTTTCGCTGCCACTTCCTTTTATTTCAATATTAAAATTACCATTATTAGGATTAGGATAAAGATTAATTGAAGTATTATTTGTTAATGTATTTATGTTTGTATTTATAAAATGTATAATATTTGAAGCTTCAGACTCACAAACGTTTTTTACTACAATAACATAATAATCCCCATCTTTTGTGGGAGTGAAAACTGATGAATCTGCTTCATTAATAATTCCATTTGCATCATACCATTGATTTCCTGTTTCAGAGTCTGATACTAAATCCTTACCAATTAAATTTATTTTTGGTGTTGAAGGAATACTATCAATTATTACATATATGCTGCCTCCTAATCTGTCAGTGCAGCCATCTGCTGATACATAGTAGGTTCCGGAATCATCTGCTGTAACATTTGTTATAGTAGGGTTTTGTTCGTTAGAGATAAATCCTTTTGGTCCTATCCAACTGTATGATGTAGCATCTGATATTGTTGAAGAAGTTAAATTGAGTGTGCTTCCTTCACATAAAGGACCATTGCTTTGAGCAACCGGAGCAGATACAGTAAAAGTCAAATCTCCTAATGTTCTAATTTTATCAACTGTCGGATTTAAATTAATCCTGGAGCTAATTAAATAATTTGTCCAATAAAATCCGTCCCAAACTTCCGAACTCATATTAGCTAAATCAGATTCCGTAAAAGATGTATTATAATCTGTCGTCAAATAATTAACATTTGCAGAATAATAATCAAAACTTATATAACTAATATTATCATCCAAAGTCCAGTATCTTTTCAGCCATTTGGTTGAATCGCAAACAAAATTGGAATGTATTGAATCTGTTACTCTTGCTGCAACTGACCCGGAATCTATTACATTATTTATATTTAGTGTTATCGGAGAGTAAGATGGTCCGGCTGCTGTTCCTATAGGATAAAGAAAAGATTGTGAATTCATTCTGAATTTTTTAACCAATTTCCCTGTGCTATTAGTTATTATCATATTTGAAGAACTATAAGGTCCTGCTATTGAACCTGATTTGCCAATTGTCAGGTCACTTGAATCAAGTGTAATATTACCGGCACCTGTAAAAGTCAAAATCCCATTTACAGAAATGTCTTCACTAAAAACTTTTTCACTTGTAAACGTTAAATTATTATATCCATCTTTATCATAATCATTTGGTGTATTAAATGAAGGTATTTTCTGAAGTGAATTTCCCGTAAATGTAATGGTATTTCCCGTAGTTATATGGCCTGTTCCTGTTCCGGCTGTGAAAATTCCTGATATATTGATGTTCCCCGGAAGAAGAACTTTATTATAATCATCAAATGTAAGGTCCTTATAATTTCCTATTGCTACATTCTGTCGGTCTAAATTTTTGTAAATAATATTACCTGTACTTACGATGGTTCCATTGGTCTGAAATACCTGTCCGGCATCTGAAAGCCATGAGCCATCTACAGTTACTGTACTATTTCCTGCCATAAAGACGTCATTTGTTAAGGTGATTAGACCAAATATATCTATAGTAAGAACTCCCGGATCTACAATAAAGTTGCCATGAGTCAATGTTAAATCATTTGCTAATATTATTGATTTTGTCGTTGTTAATGTTCCTGATGTTTTATTAACAACTATACTTTTAAAATTCTGGTTATCTGCAGAACCATCAATTATTTGATCAGTTGTTCCATTAAATATTAAAATTTGATTGCAACTACAATCATAAGTATTAAATGTTGACCTATCTCCGCCATCTCCATTATTAGTCCAGTTGCCTCCTACATACATAGTTAATGATGAAGTCATTAAAGATCCTCCATTAAGAATTACATTTCCTAAAACATTCATTGTTAACTGAGGAGTTGTAAAACCACCGGATGTCATTAATAAATCTCCTTTTACCGTAAGAGAGTCTAAACCGCTTGCATCAAGTGGCATTTCATCTATATTTTCTATTGTAATATTGTTAAAGGTCTGGTTCTTTATTGTCCCTGTGATATAATTATAGTATGATGATGAAGCATTATTAAAAATTACTGTACCTGTGCCTGGTAAAAAAATTCCGCCGTTATTAAACCACTGATACGTTACAATTATTGTTGATGTACCTGCGGATAGTGTTCCGGTACTAATAGTTAAATCCTGCATAATTGTTACAGTAAATCCATCTGTAATGGTTAATGTTTCTGATTTATCAATTATTACATTATAAAAAGTTTGGCTTTTTGAGGATCCCTGAATTGCCTGATTTCCTATTCCGTTAAATATAACTGTACTTGAATTATACTCAAAACTACCTCCATTATTAATCCAATTACCTGCACAATAAATTGTACCATCGCAGTATAAAGTGGCTCCCGTGCTGATAGTCATATTTGAACAATAAACTTCAGTATAATAAATAATAACTGAAGCACCATCAACTATTGTAACATTATCATCAGCACCAGGCACTACTCCTTCTGCCCATGTATTAACATCATTCCAATCACCTCCTGTAGAAGTCGAAGAGATATTTGCTGACTGTGAAAACTGAATGTTAATTGCTAAGAAAAAAATGATTAAAGAAAAAACTTTTATCAAATTCTTTTTTGAAAAAATAGAAATTTTTATCATGCTAATTAAGATTTGTAAATATTTATAAAATAAATAAACTGATTTTTATTAAAAAAACAATTGAATAACTACTTAGCCTGGTGCCAAATATTTGCTTACAAAATTATATTAAAAAATTTAATTGACATTGAATCCACTTTAATAATTATTCATTATCTCATGTTACGCAAAGATATTTTTTTAATTTAACCTTAGTATAAAACATATTCCCCTAAGATTTAAACCTTATTGGCTTATTAC
>CAZMDE010000109.1:0-7841 GCA_964564355.1 uncultured Bacteroidales bacterium
CATCCTCCCGCACAAGCCATTATTTCAATAAAGTGATAGCTTGCTTTACCATCTTTTATAGCCTGTAATAATTTCTTTGCATTTGAAAGCTCATGTGCAACTGCAACTTTCAGTTCAACTCCTTCAAGAAAATTCCATGCAGGCACTGTGCCTTCAATTTTTATTGTGGCTTCTTTCACGCCTTTCAAGCCCCTGACAGGCAATATATTTAATCTTTCAAACGGAACGACTCTGCCTGTAATAATTTCATATGCAGTTCTGAGTGCAGCTTCCATAACCCCGCCTGTAGAGCCGAATATTACTGCTGCCCCGGTGGATTCGCCAAGAATGCTGTCGAAATGCTGGTCTTCAAGTTCAGGGAAAACAAGTCCTGCTTGCTTTATCATACGTGAAAGTTCCCGTGTAGTCAATACATAATCAACATCCTGGAATCCGCTGGAACGCATTTCCGGTCTTGAGCATTCATATTTCTTTGCCGTACATGGCATTATTGATACTGAAACTATATTTTTCGGGTCTAACCCCTTTTTCTTTGCATAGTAAGTCTTAGCCAAAGCCCCAAACATCTGTTGTGGTGATTTACATGTAGAGAGATTAGGAATAAAATCAGGGAATATATGCTCAAGGAATTTTATCCATCCCGGAGAACATGAAGTAATCATAGGTAAAGCAACACTCGTATCTTTGTCAACAAGCACTTTCTTAAGTCTTGTCAAAAGCTCATGACCTTCTTCAATGATTGTTAAATCTGCTGTGAAATCAGTATCAAGAACCGAGTCAAAGCCTAAATACTTCAAAGAGGTAACCATCTTACCTGTAACTCTTGAACCTGTGTCAAAGCCGAGGTCTTCTCCAAGCGCCACCCTGACAGCAGGAGCAGTTTGAACAACTACATGCTTATCAGGATTGTTAATAGCCGTCCAGACTTCCTCAACATAGTTTCTTTCAGTCAAAGCAGCAGTAGGGCAATGAACCACACACTGACCGCAATTGGTGCAGACTACTTCATATAAAGGTTTGTTAAGGAATGTAGATATTTTCATGTGGTCGCCCTTATTGATAACAGCAAGAGCACTGACAGCCTGCATTTCATCGCAAGTTCTGACACAACGCTGGCATCTTATACACTTACTATCATCTTTGGCTATTGATGGCGATGACATATCTGCAATTTTGTCTTTTTCTTTAACCAAATCAATGAACAAATGGTCTCCAACCTGGTATTCGCTTGCTAGTGTTTGCAGTTCACATTTGCCATTCTTATAACATTTTGTACAGTCAGAGTTATGCTCTGAAAGCAAGAGTTCTATAATATGTTTTCTTGCTGACCTGACCTTTTCGCTGTAGGTAAACACTTCCATACCTTCTGCTACAGGAATAGCACAGGAAGCAGAGAGCAATTTCTGCCCCTTTATTTCCACTACACAAACTCTGCAGTTACCGGCTACAGATAAATCCGGATGATTGCATAAAGTCGGAATAGCAATGTTCATTTTTTTTGCAGCATCAAGAATGGTTGTTCCTTCTTCTACTGTCAGCGGTATATTGTTTATTTTTAAATTTACCTTCTTCATTATTTTAGATGTTAGATATTAGACTTTAGATATTAGATTTGGATTAATAAATTATTTCTTCTTTGAAATTATCAACTATGGAAGTAAATGGATTATAAACTGATTGTCCAAGCCCGCATTTGGATGCCACTCTCATAGTTCCGGAAAGCTTTTTCAGTTCTTCCAGATAATCCGGTTTTTTCTCCCCCTTCTTCACTGCTTCAATACCTTTCAGTAGTTGCTGGCAACCTACCCTGCATGGTGTGCATTGTCCGCATGATTCTTCTGTGAAAAATTCAAGATAATCATGCAATACATTATACATAGAACGTGAAGAATTAAATATCATCATTGACCCTCCTGTTGGTATACCTTCAAATCCAATGATGGTGTTTGTAAAACTCTTTCTTGGCACACAATGACCGGATGCACCTCCAACCTGTACTGCCTTTGTATCACCATCACCGAAATCACTTACAAAATCCTGCAATGACATACCCAGCTCGAGTTCATGAATACCGGCTTTAGGAGTATCACCTGACACAGAGAATAATTTTGAGCCACGAGAATCCTTTGTACCCAGCTTTTTATATTCGGCTGACCCTATTCTGCATATAATTTGAGCAGTTGCAAATGTTTCAACATTATTAATTATTGTTGGCTTCTGGTTATAACCTGCTACAGTAGGGTATGGGGGCTTGTTGCGCGGCTCTCCTCTTTTCCCTTCCATTGATTCGAAAAGAGCAGTTTCTTCTCCACAGATATAAGCTCCGCTGCCCATTTTTAATTCAATAGTAAAATCAAATTTGAATTTTTTAACAAATTCATGGAATATTTCAATCTCTTTTAACAGATCAGGAACAAGAAAAGTATATTCGTTTCTTAGGTATATATAGCCTTTCTTTGCACCAATAACATAACCGCAAATACACATACCTGACAGTACTTTACGGGGAACTTTTGTAAGAATTTCCTTATCTTTAAATGTTCCGGGTTCTCCTTCATCAGCGTTGCAGACAACATACTTTTCATCGCTTACCTGCTCTTTTGAGAATTTCCACTTCAAACCAGTAGGGAAACCGGCACCACCTCTTCCTTTTAACCCTGATTCGATTAACTCATTTATTATATCATCCGGATTGCGTTTCAGCATATTTTCTAACACATTATACTTTAATGTTGTGTACGCCCCGAATATCAAATCTATTCTTTTAAGACTTTTATTTGCCATTTTTATATATTGTTAAAACATTTATTACTATTCTATTTACTTACTAATAAAGTATTTATCTATTGTTATTTTTTTATATAGCCTTCAATTATCTCAATAGCTTTTTGAGGTGTCAGCTCAGGATAAACGTCATTGTTTATAAGCATTACTGGTCCTTTATGACACCAGCCAAGACAATTTGCTGTCAACAATGTAAAGTTTTTATCATGAGTTGTTTCACCCACTTTAATTTTAAGTGCATCTTCCAATGCTTTTATAAGTTCATCTTTCCCCTGCATGTGACAGCTAATGGTCTTGCATATCCTTATAATATTTTTTCCGCGTGGAATTGTATCAAGAAAAGTGTAAAATGATGCTGTGCCATAAACATCTGCTGCAGATATATCTAAGGCTTTAGCTATGGCAAGAATAGCGTCTTCGGAAAGCCATTTTTCTTCCATAACTACTCCCTGCAATACCGGCATAAGGCTGTTTCTGTCCTTGCCATGTTTCTCAACTAATTTATTAATTAAATGCTCTGTTGTTAACATTTTATCTCCTTTTAATTTATTATCCATAAATTTAATATTAAGTTTAATTGTTAATTAATTAACAATAAAACGGCAAACCTACATAAAAATTTATTATCCAAACAAATCTTCTGATAAAAAATTTTCAGGCTTATACCGCTTATTGAAAATCAAGATATTATATCGTAAATTTATATAAGAATTATAATCACCAAATAATTTTTATCTTTGACCCATAGTTTGGTTTTCAGTTATCATAATAAGTTTTTACCCATTTTAAAATCAGATTCCAATGTCAAGGTACTTCATTAAGCTTTCTTTTAATGGCAGAAATTACAATGGCTGGCAGGTGCAGGGTAATACTCCTACTGTGCAAAAGACTCTTAATGATGCGCTGACAACTATATTCAGGGAAAATATACATACTTTAGGTGCCGGCAGGACTGATACAGGAGTACATGCGGAAGAGTTCTACGCTCATTTTGATACTGATAATACCAAATTACTTGCGACTCATGACTTACGACTTGCGGCTGTTTACAAGCTGAATGGTGTTTTACCCCAGGATATTGCAGTGCAGGGAATTTTGCCTGTTAAGAATGATGCTCATGCAAGATTTGATGCTTTATCAAGAACTTATAAATACTATGTAAGCAAGCATAAAGACCCTTTTAAAAATGAGCTTGTGTATTTCCTTTATGGAAAGCTTAATGTTGGGTTAATGAATGAGGCAGCAAATTTGTTAATGGAATATAAAGACTTCACAAGCTTTGCCAAATTACACACTAATACTAAAACTAATAATTGCAAAATATTTATAGCTGAATGGACTGAAATTAATGACCTGCTCGTATTCACTATAAAGGCTGACAGGTTTTTAAGGAATATGGTAAGGGCAGTTGTCGGGACTCTGCTTGATATCGGGAGGGGGAAGATTGACATTAATGATTTTAAAAGTATTATTGAAAGTAAAAACCGTTCAGATGCGGGATATTCTGTTCCTGCACATGGTTTGTTTCTTAATAAGATTGAATATCCGGAGGAGATTTTTATTAATAATTTATAAATTGACAGAAATAAAATACTAAATTCTAAATATATTATATTTTTGTAGCGTCAATTAAACATTATAAAACAAACAATTTAAATCTATAAAACATGTCAATATTATTTTGTCACTTATTTATTATTAGCAGAGAAGCAATCCTGCATTACGGGATACCTTTAATCTCTATGGGGATATCTTTTATAGCTTTAACTTTAGCTATTTTTAGTCTTTATAAAGTATTGAAAATACAAGCCAGCACCAAGAGAGTGGGAGACAGGTCAAGAAGCGCGAAGCATACTGCCCAGCAAGGCGTTGAATTTACTATTGCCTCTCTTGTTTCTTCCAGCAGAATTAAAATGGATGAAGCAGAACATTCTTTAAAACTTTTTAAGGATAGGCATCCCGAGCAGTCTGATGAATTCCCTAAAAAGACTTACACGGATTCTATTGAAGAATATTTAAAGACTTTTGATAAAGCATGTATGCTTTATCTGGAAGGGAAGTTTGATAGAGATAAGTTTATCAAAGAGTATAAGCCGGAAATAAGAAAGATTGCCGAAAAAGAAGAATTTTATTCGAGGTACTTTGATAGCGCAACTATTGCTAATAAATGCCGTTCTATTCAGAAAGTTTATGAAAAATGGGAGAATGTGGAAAAATGATTCTTCAATTCTTCTATTTTATATTAATAGAAATTAGAAGATTTAATGCTTGTATCTTAAAATCTTTTATTCTGTTGCTTACGACTTATGACTTACGATTTAAGACTTGCAGCTTTATTTTTGTTTATCACCTTGCCTTTTTATTTGTTCTCTCAAAATTATGATAGAGACCTGATTCAATTCTCCGGGGTTATTGTCAGCCAGGATAGCTTAACTCCTATTCCTTTTTCAAATATATTAATTAAGAATACCCGCAGGGGAACAACAACTGATTTTTACGGATTTTTCTCCTTTGTTGCTCAGAAAAAAGACACCATAGAAATTTCATCTGTAGGCTACAGAAGGGCTGTATTTATTATACCGGATACTCTTACAGTAAACAGATATTCTTTGATACAGGCATTGAGCAATGATACATTAATGCTGACTGAAACCGTAATATATCCCTGGCCTACTATTGAACAGTTCAAACAGGCTTTTGTTAAAACTCAGATTCCTGACGATGATTATGAAAGAGCTAAAAAGAACCTCGCTTTGGAAGAAATGAAGGAAAGGGCTGAAAAATATGGAATGGATGCAAGTATGAATTTTAAAAATTATATTGAAAACAGAACCAACAAACTTTACTATGCCGGGCAGTATCCGGCTAATAATTTGCTTAACCCTCTGGCATGGGCTAAGTTTATTCAGGCATGGAGGGAAGGACAGTTTAAATCAAAAAAAATGAACAAACTATAAACTAATGTCAAACAATAACATTGATAATTATACGATTATAATGAAATTAATATAATAAGGAAAAGAATATTTAATGAATTGGCTAAAACTCTACATCTTTCTTCTGCTTCCTTTCTCACTACTCCTATCTCCCTACTCCCAACTTAAGGGACAGGCTCAGTCAGTTATATTTGGGAAAGTTGTCAGTTCTGAAGGCATTCCATTGGAATTGGTCAATGTTGCAATATTTAATTCTCCCGGAGGAACTATTTCTGATAAGAAAGGAAAATATACCCTGGCTGTCCCTTCTGAAAAGAACATAACTATAACTTTTTCCTGTATAGGTTATAAAACTGAAAATATTAATATATATTTAACAACTGGAGAAAAGAAAGAGATTAACAAAATTTTAAATTCTAAAATTAAATTACTTTCTGAAGTTGAAATTGAAGATAAGCTCGGCAGAAGCTCTGAGCTTGTCAGATTAAATCCAAGAACTGCCAGCCTGATTCCGAGCGAAGCCGGTGGGATAGAAGCTTTGCTTAAAACATTACCCGGAGTGTCATCTAACAATGAAATGAGCTCTCAATACTCTGTCAGGGGAGGAAATTTTGATGAAAACCTTGTTTATGTTAATGACGTTGAAATTTACAGACCTTTGCTTGTCAGAGCAGGACAACAGGAGGGATTAAGCTTTGTCAATCCTGATTTGGTTTCTTCTGTTTTGTTTTCTGCCGGTGGGTTTGAGTCAAAATATGGAGACAAAATGTCTTCTGTTCTTGATATTCAATATAAAAAACCACAGACTTTCGGAGGCTCAGTTACTGCAAGTTTATTAGGCGGTTCCGCTCATATTGAAGGAGTTGCTGATAATAAACGCATTTCCTATCTTTTAGGAGTACGTCAGAAATCAAACCAGTATCTTCTTAAAAGCCTTGAAACTAAAGGAGATTACAAACCATCATTTACAGATGTTCAAACATTTATTGACTATTCTCTATCCAAAAAATGGGATTTAAGCTTCCTTGGCAACTATTCCAGGAATTTTTATAAGTTTATTCCCAGCTCCCGAAAAACTAAATTCGGAACAATACAGCAAGCTCTTATGCTGACAATATATTTTGACGGTCAGGAAGCAGATGCTTTTGAAAATTATTTCGGTGCTCTTACTGCTACTTTTAAACCTCAGGAAAATCTCAAACTAAAATTTATTGCTTCAGGGTTCAATTCTATTGAAAGTGAAACTTATGATATTCTTGGTCAATACTACCTCAGCGAGGTGGAAACCAACCCCGGAAATAAAAACTATGGGAAATCTGCCGGAGACCTGGGTGTTGGTGGTTTTCTCAATCATGCAAGAAACTACCTTAATGCAAATGTTTTCAGCCTGGAACATAAGGGTAGCTACTATTCTTCATTCTTAAATCCTCTCGAATGGGGTGTAAAATATAACAGGGAAATAATAAATGACAAACTGAACGAATGGAACCTGGTTGACTCAGCCGATTATTCCCTGCCAAGACCTGCAGACCTTATTGGCTTTACAAAGGATAATAGTGGGATAATTTTTTACCCTACCCCCGAATCTTCTCTCAATACAACAAACAGTTCTTCCAAAGAACTGCTTATGAACGGTCTTGTGAATTCTAATATAAACTTATCTTCTAACAGATTGTCCGGCTTTGTCCAAAACAGATGGAATTTTAAAAGTGACAGTTCTGATTTATCTTTAGTGGCAGGATTAAGAGCCAGCTACTGGGATGTAAACAATCAGTTAGTTGTGGGACCCCGTGCTGCATTATCTTATAAACCTGACTGGAAGAAAGATATACTGTTCAGATATTCTGCCGGATTTTATTATCAACCTCCATTTTACAGGGAATTGCTCGATTTAAACGGAGTCCTTCATACTGATATTAAAGCCCAGACCTCAGTTCATTTCGTAGGAGCTTCTGACTGGAATTTCCGTATCTGGAACAGACCTTTCAAGTTTGTGGCAGAGCTATATTATAAATACTTATACAATCTTGTTCCCTATGAAGTGGAAGATGTTAAAGTCCGGTATTATTCTGATTTGAAAGCTACAGGCTATGTTGCCGGTATAGATGTAAAAGTAAACGG
>CAZMDE010000110.1:0-7812 GCA_964564355.1 uncultured Bacteroidales bacterium
GCCCGATACCATAAACAATATTACTACTAGCAACAATTATAATTATAAATTTAACCTTAAAATTTTATTGTATCTGACTTTTTAAATATTAATTATTAATTTAAAAAAACTAAAAAGTATGTTTGAAAATAAAATTGTGCTTATAGCAGAGGATACTGAGTTTAATTATATTTTATTAAAATCAATGATTGAACGATACAAAGTAAAAGTGATTTGGGCACAGGATGGAAAACAGGCAGTTGAAATTTTTAAATCAAATACTAATATTGACCTCATATTCATGGATATCAGAATGCCTAATATGGATGGCTACGAAGCTACTAAGGCAATCAGACAATTCAATAAGGAAATACCTATTATTGCCCAAACCGCATTTGCTTTGGACGAAGAGCAGCAGAAAATTGACAACGCGGGTTTCACTATGTTAATTCATAAACCTATACGCTCCGAACAGCTTTTAGAACTATTGACAAAATTTTGCGCTTAAGCTTAGTTGGAGGTTTTCTTAACCTTTTTAAGAGCTAGCAAATTCATTGGATTATTGCCTAATCCTGTAAACATTTTCCTCGTAAATCTCAACACTTCATCATAATATAGTACTATTACAGGTGCTTGTTCCATTACTAATTTATCCATCTGCCTGTAATAATCATATCTGATACTATCATTTACCTCCTTCTGGGCTTTTTCATACAACTCATCGAACTTTTTATCCCTGAAATGTGTGTAATTAGGACCCTGGGGGCAGAAATTTTTGCTGTAGAACAATGAAAGGTAGTTCTCAGCATCAGGATAATCTGCTATCCACGAGCCTCTGAAAAAAGGCACTTTTGACTTTGCTATCATTTCTCTCAGGGTTGCCGGAGCTATTACATCTATGTTCAGCTTTATGCCAATATCTGAAAGCTGGTGCTGCATATTTTTACACAGGTCAAGATAAGAAGACGTTGTAGAAAGGGTTATCTCAGGCAATCCTCTGCCATTAGGATAACCCGCTTCTATAAGCAATTGCTTGGCTTTCTCAGGATTATAATCATAGCCGATCTGCTTTGTGCTGTCATAAGAAGGCAATCCCGGGGGTATCATTCCGTTCAGACCAGGCTTGCCAATGTTGTTTCTCAGGTAGCGAAGCATCTTCTTTCTGTCAATTCCGTAATTTATTGCCTGACGGATTAATTTATAACTTTTATCCGAAATCTTAAACTCGAAATCCGGCATCCGAAATCCTAAATACTCCGTATTAAGATAAGGCTGCTTTATCAGGACAATTCTGTCCCTGTATTTGGGATTAAGGTTTCCGTATCTTGTAAGCAGCTCATCTTTATAGCTCTGGTCAATGCCCGAAATAAAATCAATATTCCCTTTAATAAATTCCAGGAATGCAGTTTGTTTGTCCTGTATAAATGTGATATTTACAGCATCAAGATATGGCAAGCGCTTGCCTCCTTCTTTTTCAAAATAATTATCATTCTTCACAAGCACAAGCTTGACGCCTTCCTTCCACATTTTAAAGCAGAAAGCACCTGTACCAACAGGGTTCTTACGAAAACCCTTCCCGTAATGCTCAACTATTTCTTTCGGAACAACCGTACAATATATCATGCTAAGTAAGCCAAGAAATGGAGGAAATGTCTCTTTCAATTCTATAATTAAAGTAGAATCATTAATGGACAGAACTGAGATTTGAGATTTATTCGCAAACAAATTATTACTAATGTGCTCATGAGCTCGCTCCGCTCGGTTGAGATTTGAGATTCTTTTTACATTATTAAATACCCATGCACCAGGAGAAGCTACTTTAGGGTCAACAATACGGTTGAAGCTGTATACAAAATCTCCTGCAACAACTTTCCTATGGTTAGACGAAGCGTCCACGCTTCGTCTTGATTCATCAAACAATTTATCATCATGAAAAAACACATCATTCCTTAGGTGAAAAGTATAGGTCAGTCCGTCCTTTGATATTTCCCATGATTTGGCAATGCAGGGTTGAATATTAAGCTTGTCATCAAGCTGCACTAAGCCATTGTACAATTGATTACAAGCCCATATATTTGCCTGGTCTTTTGCAAATGCCGGGTCAAGAGAAGTTATCCCTGCTGACTCATTATAGCGGAATATCGAATGCTTTCCATCTGATTCCCTATGCGAACCACAGGATATAAGAATAAACAGTACAATTATAAATAATAAATATCTATACATATTTATCTTAAAACTTAAAACCTGAAACTTGAAACTTTTCATAAAAGTCCCAGCTCAAGTTTCGTATCATCACTCATCATATCCCTGTCCCAAGGCGGGTCGAAGGTGAGTTCAAGTTCTACTTCTTTCACACCCTCAGTTGCTTTCACAACCTGGCTAACCTCAGCAGGTATCTCCTCTGCCATTGGGCAATTAGGACTTGTAAGAGTCATCTTAATAAAAACACTGAAATCATCCTTTATTTTAATCTCATATATAAGTCCCAGATCATACACATTCACAGGTATCTCAGCATCATAAACTGTCCTGATAGAATTAATTATTTCTTTTTCTAAACTTACTTTATCCATTTGCCTGTAAGGTAAAAGATTTTAAGGTGCTAAAGTAGGTATTTTATTTTGAGGTTTTATTAAATCGGTAATTCTCGGTGAGGTTAATAATTCTTCTTGTCCTTAGGACATTAATATCAATAGAAATATTATACGCCCCCATTCTTCTTTTCTCCCGTTAGGCAATTAATATCCTTTTAAATCCGGTTCATCCGCGTTCCATCTTTTAATTATCAAATTAGCACAATATTCACTATTCACTATTTATTGTTTCTTCTCTTGACTGCTTTCAACACCTTCTTGTCTTTATTTTCTAATTTTCGTTTTACTTTTTTAATATCTTCTACTGCTGGCAAATTCTCAGGCATAGTACCTCCTATTTCCTGAATAGTTTTACGAACTTTCTTTCCTACTTCATAGTGAGTTTGATTGGCTTTCTGTTTTCCTTTTATATTTTCTCTTTTTAATTTTTCTTCGGTTTGTGTGGCTCTAAATAGATTAGCTGCTAATTCTGTGCTCCCCATATGATCTAATATATTTTCGCTTTTTTTCAACCCTTTTCGTTTGTGAATTCCTTTAGCATCCAGACCTCCATACAATCCCATGTAACCATGATTTTGAAAAATAGCATAATCTATCGGTTCAATTACTCCTGCTACTTTAGCCACTTCTGCTAAATGTCTGTTGTGTTCTGCCATTTCTTTTCTCAGAAACATTCTTTTTTCTTCTTCTGTTTTCAGTTGCTGGTATGCATGCATCTGTTGTATTTCCTGTAAACGCGTTTGCACTGCAAAATAAGTTTGACCTAATGCAACTATCTCTTTTCCGGGGTCAGCATTCTGCACTATCAGGTAACATGCATATCGCGAAAGTTTTACATTGTCTATTTCCCGTTTAGCCCCTTTGCCTATTTCTATCATATCGAGCATATCCTCGAAATGATCCGACACTACATTGTCGCTATTTTCACACGCTTCTTTTGCTTTTGCTATTACAGGTTTGAAATGCCGGTATTCTGAATATTCAAGCACTTTGCTTAAATCGCGACCTGTCCAGTATTCATTTTTGTTTTCGTCAAATCTTTTTATTTGTTCAAAAACTGTTTGCTTCGGATTCGACAAGTCCTTTACCATTTTATTTTTAGTTTTATATTCTTAAAGTGAAATTTTTATCTTAACCAATCATAACAATCTGCGTCATCAGTGTTCTATTTTTTAACACCTAAGAATAAATTCTTTTTCAGCAAAATTAATAATTATCAATTAAAACTGCTTATCAGTGACAAGTTTATGCTAATTTTGTATGCTCAATGAACCAATGAACTAATCAATGCCAACTCAGGTTAATATAAAGAATAAGAAAGCGGAATTTGAATATTATCTGATAGATGAATATACTGCTGGTATTCAGTTGACAGGGACAGAGATAAAATCTATACGCGATGCTAAGGTCAGCCTTAATGATTCGTATTGTTTATTTATTGGTGATGAGCTTTTTGTAAGAAATATTCATATCTCGGAATATACTCAAGGCTCGCATTACAACCATGAACCAAAACGCGACCGTAAGCTATTGCTTAATAAAAAAGAACTGAGAAAGATATTGACAAAAACAAAGGAAAAAGGTTATACGGTTATTCCCAAGCTGCTTTTTACGAATGAAAAAGGTCTTGCTAAACTTATTATAGCACTCGCCAGAGGAAAAAAAATGTATGATAAGCGCGAAACCCTCAAAAATAAAGATATTAAAAGGGAAATTGAAAGAGGGAGGGAATAGAATTACAATTGACAATTGACAATTGACAATTGATAATTATTCATTACTCCCCACTTATCACTTAACACTTACTACTTATCACTTACTACTTACCACTTATCACTTATCACTTACCACTTACCTACTTACCTACTTACCACTAAATCATTCGGTGAAATTGTATTTTCTATCTGTAAAATAAATAATCAGGTTTTAAGTAAATTACGTCTATACAAAGCTGGTTCTTATATATTGCTTTTGCATTGTATATAAGGGTTGGCATAATTTTGCTTAAAATTTAAATATATTAACTAACTTAAAATGGAGAATAAAATTATGAAAAATTTAGTCACAATTATCGTGTTGGTTTTCCTTGCAGTAATGTTGAAGGCTGCTAATAATGAAAGCCTGTCTTATGTAACAGCTAATGGCAAAACTTATTTCTGCCATAATATTAAATTTGGTATATTTAAAACCAAAATTACTACAAATGATGGTAAAAAAATTGCCATACCTAACAGTTCTGTAAAAGCTTACATGCATAATGGTCGTTTGTTTGAAAAGCTTCCTGTAATATGCAATAATAATGATACAGTTTGCAAGGTATTAATGGAATATATTACCTCCAGGGAAGGTTTGAAGCTTTATCGTTACAGCCGTTATTCCGAGCATTGTGATTACATTAAAGGTAATTATAAAAGTGCTCATCCTGACTATTGCTACTTTGTTTTCAGGGATAATAAATTTTATCTTCATGTTGACGAAAAAAACTACAGTAATGTATTTGATTTCTTTGGGGTAAACAATAATAATAATGGAATTGCTAAGAATTAGTCGTAAGTCGTAAGTCGTAAAAAAAATTTAAAAAGGTTCACGCAGAAAACGCAAAGTAAAAATCTCAAGAGGAATATTTATCTTGTTAGCTGTTTATTGTTAAAACATTTCACCGAGAGTAATTGAAAAGCCTCTTGAACCGCCTGTTCCAAAACCATAATCAAAGGCAAGATTAGTTTTGGATACTTTATTTAACTTAATCCGTAAGCCCATTCCGGCAGCAGGAGCAATTTTAACAAATTTATCAGAGGGGTATTCAGAAAAAGATTCTGCATTTACAAAAACAACAGCACCAAACAGCTTGTTTCTTGTAATAGAAAAGCGATACTCAGATTCCAGGTAAATCAGATTCCTGCCTCTATACCTTCCCTTCGTATAACCTCTTCCGGTATTATTATATGCATCCGAGCCTATGCTTGGCAAATCCAGATAGGGAGGTTTTCCATTTAAAGTAAAATTATTATAGCTCCAGAAAGCTAAAACATTATCAGAGTTGTGAGAAGGTTTAAAATATTTTCTAATGTCAATTAATAATCCCTGCCAGAACTGATGACTGCCCAAAAAGGTTGAATTATTCCTTACCTGGATATTGCAGTAAAATCCATTTTGCGGGTTAATAAAGTTTAACCTGTTATCATAGAGCAGATTTAAAGAAAACCCTGATGAATTGGTAGTTGTAGCTTCGCCATAGCTTTGCAGATCCATGTTATAGCTATTAATGGATTGTTTAATGTCCCAATGATAATCGAGGTGATATCCAATTCCTGCAAATATGTCAGGAAAAATTTCATTAAGTACGATCTGATGAATTTTAAGGTATGAATAATCAATATTGACAGCGTCAGATAAAGCATTATTACTCCCAAGTCCATAAGTTACTGTAGGGAATTTAAATATCCTCCAGTCACCGACAAGATTTAACCTTAGTTTTTTTAAATAAATATTAGAATTACATAATAGCCAGTACTGCTTGAATTCAGAATAATGAATGCTTGTAGTAGCAGAAGAAATTTTAGTCCTGTTGCTGTCAGTATAAAAAGAAATATTTGCAGCAATAAGTCCAGCCCAGCCGGTTGCCATAGCATAACCGACTGCAGGCAAAACAGAAACATGAATTTTTGTTTGTTTGTAATAATCTGATTTATTATCAGAGGTATCGTTTGCTTTGTTATTATTTTTATTAAAAATGGTTTTTTGTAATATTATTTTCAGGACATCATTTAAATCCTTTAGTTTATCATATTCCTGATTGAAATCAAATTGTCCTTCAAGCTTTTTATTGATAAATTTATTATTAACATTTGACTGAGCATAATCATTCAATGTTGTTAGCAATAAAATTGCTAGCAATATAAAAAAAACAATATTTCTCAGTGTATTAATAATAAGAATTATTATGAATTAATTATTTTGAAATACATGATGTTACAAGTTTTGCTGCATCCTGCAACAGTATAGCTGAGTTTACTTTCAAACCAGAGTTATCAATAATCTTTTTAGCTTCTTCAGCATTTGTACCCTGTAACCGAACAATAATAGGCACATGTATTTCACCGATATTTTTATAGGCATTTACAATACCAGATGCAACGCGGTCACAACGAACAATCCCTCCGAAAATATTAACGAGAATAGCTTTGACATTAGGGTCTTTCAGGATGATTCGGAATGCAGCCTCCACTCTGTTAGAGTCGGCAGAGCCGCCTACATCGAGGAAGTTTGCAGGTTCCCCTCCCGAGAGCTTTATAATGTCCATAGTAGCCATTGCCAGCCCTGCACCATTCACCATGCATCCGACATTGCCATTCAGCTTGATAAAATTCAAACCATAAGTGCCAGCCTCTGTTTCCATAGGGTCTTCTTCATTGAGGTCGCGCATTTCGAGTATTTCAGGATGACGGAATAAAGCATTATTATCAATTGTCACCTTAGCATCAGCAGCTATTATCTTATCATCCGAGGTTTTAACAACAGGATTTATTTCAAACAAAGTAGCATCATTTTTAAAATATGCTTTATATAAGCTTGTAATAAACTTTGTCATTTCTTTATAAGCATCACCAGATAGTCCAAGATTAAAAGCAATTTTGCGGCACTGGAATTGCTCCAAGCCAACCTGCGGGTCAATTTCCTCCTTAAAAATAAGCTCAGGAGTTTCCACAGCAACCTGCTCAATATCCATACCACCGCGCGGTGAGTACATTATCATAGTTCTTTTTGTCTGGCGGTTAAGCAGGATGCTCAGATAAAATTCTTTTATCTCCGATTCACCTTTATAGTAAATATTTTCTTCAACAAGAATCCTTCTTACTTTTTTTCCCTTTGGACCTGTTTGGGGCGTTACTAATTGCATTCCTATAATGCTCTCAGCATACTTATAAACTTCTTCCTGGCTCTTAGCAATTTTCACACCACCACCTTTACCTCTTCCTCCGGCATGTATCTGTGCTTTTACAGCCCAAATATTCGTGCCTTTATGATCATGCAAAACTTCAGCAATATTAACAGCTTCCTTAGGTGTATCAGCAATTTTCCCTTCCGGAACTCGTACACCGTACTTTTTCATTATAGTCTTTGACTGATATTCATGTATATTCATTTTGATTTACGATATTAGATTATTTACTATTTATTTTTTTATATTAATGAGTTCATGCTTTCGCTTCGCTCAGGTTACGATTTTAGATTT
>CAZMDE010000111.1:0-7801 GCA_964564355.1 uncultured Bacteroidales bacterium
CTGACAGGCAGATAGCCATATTATTCGGACGGTAATAAGTATGCCAGTAATTCATGATATTCACCATCGATGGGTTCTTGAGATGCTCTGCTTTGCCGATTGTGGTTTGTGTTCCGTAAGGATGTTTTTTAAACAGCAGTTTAGCAAGCTGCTCCCATGCCTTGCCTCCGTCATTATCCTGGTACATGTTGAATTCTTCATATACTGTTTCAAGCTCTGTATGGAAAAGTCTGAGCTCTAAGTCCCTGAAACGCTCGCTTTCAACATAAAGCCATCTGTCCATTTCATTAGAGGGAATATCATTTACATAAACAGTCCTTTCATCGGAAGTATAGGCATTTGTTCCTTTAGCTCCCATATCGGTTAATAATTTGTCATATTCATTTGGAGCTGCATACTTTGCCGCAACAGTTGATATGCTGTCAATCTTGGCATATAAAGCTTTTTTCTTTTCAGGGTCAGTGACTTTCATGCGTTGCTCAAACAGGTCTGATATCTTTGCTAATTCAACCTTTTCTTTTTCCCAGTCAATAGTGCCTATTTTACTTGAACCTTTGAACATCATATGCTCAAGATAATGCGCAAGACCGGTTGTCTGTGCAGGGTCGTAAGATGAGCCAGCTTTAACAGCAATATAAGTCTGTATGCGAGGTTCATTTTTATTGACTGTCAGATAAACCTTAAGTCCGTTCTTTAAAGTGTAGATTCTTGTCTTCAGAGGGTCGCTTGTCACATACTCATATTTGTAACCATTCTTATCAAGCGCAGTCCTTGTCTTGTATTTGCTGCCTACATTACACGTTGTTAAAAAAGCAATTATTAAAACTGCTGCCAGTAACAAATTAGATTTTTTCATACAAATTGTATATTAAGATTAAGCAGCTAAATTATATAAAATACAATGAAGGCAGATAATAATTTATTTATTAATAGATATACTGACAGATTGGTAAGGCAAGATGGATAAAACAGACTATAAAATGAATCACTATATGTAAATCTATTTAAGTTTTTAAATTGGTATAAATATTTTATGGGTAGTAAATTAGTGAATTGGTTCACTGGTTTATTGGTAAGAGATATAGCAGTTTGTTGAAAAAAAGAGAAGATTTTACTTGACAAATACTTTGAAACAATATATATTTGCAACATGGCTAAGAAAAAACATATAGATGGTTTTGAAAGTGCAAAGGGCAATGAGAAGGGGAAAGGCACGGGTAAGGGTAAGAAAAAATCCTCTGAGAATGGGGAGGAGCAGGAAGTAAAGAAAAAGGCATTCAAAATGACCGAAGGAAGACAAAAGACAATGAATTCTTTCGGAATTATAATGAGCAGGTATTCTGAACTGAAGGATAGTCAGATTGAAAATTGGCGGAGGGAATGCGGAATGAGGCGTAAGTATAGTATAAAGAGCGGGAGACTAATCACAAAGCCACGGTTATATTATAATTATATAAATCTAAATTTATATGAGATAGGAGAGCCACCTGCATGTGATGTACCGCATTATGGAGAAGCACAGAAATGGAATGATTTTATTTTTGAATTTATCAGTGAAGGGAAAAAGCAGGATATGATATTGCATACAGGGACAGAAATAGAGAAGGATTCCAAATTTATATTATCTGCCACACATTCAATAAAGATGGGACATAGAAGATTAGATAAATCGTGGTTTAAGAAAATAGATGTGATTGACAGTAATTTTAAGACAGGAACATCAATACTGGCACAATATTTGAGGATATTTAAGAAGATAGATAAAGATATGTACAAAATAGCATTTAAATATCGTGCAGTAAACAGAATAAGCGGTATGTCGGGTCCGGAATACGTTTTTGAAATGTATTCAGACATAAATAACCGTTAAAAACTCACCACAAACTCACCACAAACTTACCACAACCTCACCACAACCTCACCACAAACTTACCACATGACGAGCGTATGTCGTGCTTATATATGGCTTGCATATGGTTTGTGACACGCTTGCCACAGTGTAAATATGATGTAAACATAAATCAGTAGGGAGTAAGGAGTAGGGAGTAGGGAGTAGGGAGAAGAGGTTTTTGGATTGTGATCTTTATACTGATAATCTTTTTATTTAGTCAAGAGGAGCTGTATGTTGGTAGAAAGATAATATCCCAACCAAACCTTCCAACCCAGTTAGATGTTGTAAAATTGTTAATAAAATCTTTTATATCTATTTTGAAAAAAAACTAAATTTGAAAACTTAAAACTCACATTTATGTTAAATATAAAACTATTTGAACACAAAAAGATACGTTCGTTTTGGAATGAAAAGGAAGAGAAATGGTATTTCTTTATAGTTGATGTAGTTTCAATATTGACTGATAGTTCTAACCCACAGGTGTATTGGAGAAAGTTAAAACAGCGATTAAAAGCAGAGGGAAATGAAACCGTGACAAATTGTCACGGTTTGAAAATGGAGGCTCTTAATAATGATGTATGTAAAATAACAAACTATTATGAACATTCTTGAAGACAGAAAATTATATTCTACGAAAAAACTGAATGAAATAAGAGTAGAAATATCAAAGCTTCCCTACATTCAAAAATTCATTGATTATTTATGTATCTATGCAACCGGCTCGTTTGCTAGAGAAGAAGCATCTATTCATTCTGACATAGATATCTTTTTGATTATTAATGGAAGTGAAACGATTGGAGATACTGATAAAAAATTAATAATTGAAGATTTAACAAAAATCATTCGAAATCTGAAATTGCCTGAATTTTCAGGAGAAGGTGAATATTTCATTTTTCACAATGTTGAACAAATTATAGAAAAGCTTGGGTCTCCTGAAGATGATTCCGAAAATTACTTTACAGCACGTATGCTATTACTGTTAGAGTCAAAACCTCTGTTTAATGATAAAGTTTACAAAGAAGTAATCACAAAAATTATAAAAGTTTATTTTACTGATTACCCAGAACATCAAAAAGATTTTACACCTCTATTTTTAGCAAACGATATTATCAGATATTGGAAAACTTTATGCCTAAATTACGAGAATAAAAGGAATAGACGTGGATTAGAAACAATTGCAAAAAGTAAATCAGCATTAAAGAATTTTAAACTTAAATTCTCAAGATTAACTACTTGTTATTCTTTATTATGTTGTTTTAAAGGTAATCACAAGGATACTCCTGAAAATTTATTTGAATTAATTCAGTTAACTCCTATAGATAGATTAAGTTTTGTAAGTAATGAATTTAATTCAGCAAAATTGATAGTTCAGGATATGTTATCTTTGTACGGTTATTTTTTAGAAATTACAGGGAAAGACCCTGATGACCTGTATGATTGGTTTAGTATTAGGGATAATAAAGTAAATGCATTTAAAAAAGCAAATGAATACCATGACCTGTTTTACAATTTATTAAAGTTAACTTCGGAAAACCTGCTCAAATACTATACGATTTAGAAATGATTATCTATGCAATAAAAATTGAAAACCAATTAATAGCTTCTGTATTAAATTTTGTAAAATACCTATGTGCGCCCGGAAGCAAAACAGAAGTTCACTTATCTGTCAGAGGTCCTTATAAAAGAAAGCTATCAAATAATAAGGTTGAGGAATTTAATAAAATAATTAATAACTCTATTATTCATATAAATGGGGTTGGAAACTTTTTTCAGGAAGGACAAAATACAGTCTTTTTAAAATGTGAAAGCAATGAGATTAAAAAAGCCTGGTATAAAAAAGGATATAATTATGTGCCTCATTTAACTATTTATGATGGAAACAATATAGCTTTTGCTCATGATTTATTTGATGTAATTGATAAACAAAAAATCAAATTAGATTTTTATGCTTCTAAGCTAATTCTTTATGATAACTCAATGAAAAATACATCTTTATTGCTTAAAAGCGATATAGATAATAAAATAATTAAAGACATTTTAGATATAGATTGGCTTTCTATTGATGTTGATGAAATGCCAACACAAAAAAAATTTGATTTAATAAAGAATTGTTTTGTATATCTCAGTACTAAAGTAGAATTTTACCCAACTAACGAAATAGTTTATTCATTTCAGGAACCAAAAAAAAGAATTAAATAACATTCAATCAAACTTAGTCCAAGTCCTAGTCCAGCATGGATGTCCATTCCAAAGAAACGAGAAGCTATAATATGAGTCAAATCAGGTCGAAGACACTAAGCCTGAAATGTTACTTTATAAATAAATATGTTATTTTTGTTTTATGCAATTAATATCTGATTCTATTTTTCTACGAAATGATCAACCCACAACTTGTCCAAAATGTGGGTGTAGAACAGATATAGTTTTTGATTTTCCTGAAACACCCACACAAATTCAAATACATCAATGTCTTGACAATTCTTGTAAAACTGTATTTGTTGAAGAAGATGATGATAATTTTAATGAAACTGAAAAGAACTAAATTAAACTTATGGAAAGAAAAAACTGGACAAGAGAAGAATTAATTCTTGCATTTAATCTTTATCTGAAGTTGCCATTTGGCAAGATGCATCATAATAATCCTGATGTTATTAATCTTGCTAAATTTATTGGTCGAACTACTGGTTCAATTGCAATGCGATTAGGCAACTTTGCGAGCCTTGACCCTTTACTTAAGCAAAGAGGAATAAAAGGTTTGACAGGTGGAACCAAACAATGTCAACCTATTTGGGATGAATTTTATAACAAAAGCGAGGATTTACTTTTTGAAAGTGAGAGAATTTTAGCAGAAAAAGAGAATCAGAATATTGAGGTTAAATATGCAAGGATACTGAAGGACGTTGAAAATATAAAAGGAGAAGACAAAGTAAGAGAAGTTAAAACAAGAATAAATCAAGATGTCTTCAGACAAATCATATTAAATGAGTATTCAACTAAATGTGCAATATCTGATATTAATATTCCTGAATTATTAGTAGCAAGTCACATTATTCCTTGGTCAGAAAATAAAGAAGAAAGGCTAAATCCACAAAATGGATTATGTTTGTCTTCATTGTATGACTCCGCATTTGACAACTATTTAATCACAATTAACACAGATTATAAAGTCTTAATATCAAATAAACTTAAAAAGCATAAATCTGATTTTGATTACCAAATATACTTTGGACAGTTTGAAAATAAAGTTATCTCATTACCTGAAAGGTATTACCCTAAAAAGGAATTTTTAGAACACCACAATGAAAGGTATAGCAAATCGCAATAGATTTTTTTATTACTATAATCAATAATATTTGGAAAATTTTTAATACAGATTTAGTAATATGGATTGGATAATTTACTTTTTTATCCCTCCATATGTCTGAATAGTATCCTGAACGAGGGAGACGGAGTGTTTGAGGTCGTCGTAAATGTCATGAGTTGTGAAACGTAGGACTGACCAGCCATTGCTTGAAAGTATATTGTTTCGTTTTTTGTCCTGCCTGACAGCCTTAGGATTCATGTGGAATTCATCGCCATCGCACTCTACATTTATATTTCCTTTTTTGCAGAATATAGCAAAGTCAAGGCAGAAAGTTTTATCATTCAAATCAATATAATAATCTCTTTCAGCAGATATTTTCCTTCTATAAAATGCCCTCCAAAGCTCATTATCAAGCGGACTGTTATTAAAAATATAATTTATCTCAGGTGCTTTAATAAGTTTTATTCTGTTGGTTGGAATGAATACTATCCTGCGACCTATTGAACTTATAACAGGATTTGGTAAGGGTTTTAGGGGTTCAAAATTAATCTTGTAATAGGTTTTATTTGTTTTGATGTTTTCAATTTCATCGGGAAATAAATCTCTTCTACCGGCTATTTCAATGCTTTTAACTTTTGTATACCATCTGATGGAGTATTTTTCTTTATTAAAAGTCTTGGTGTGATAGAATGCAAGGTATTTGATTTTATTTTCTTTAACAATGGGTGGAGCTTTGTCAACGGGAATCCTATACCAGTTGTTGTTTTCTGCTATATGGAAATCCAGCAGAGAATTCATAATTGCAACAAGTGTGTCGTTTTGCAGGAATTTCATTTTGCGGTGTTTTGATTTTACAAAAATAGGAAAAATAGTCATTAGTCGTAAGTCTTTAGTCATTAGTCACGGGAATAATTTTTATAACCTCACCCCTGACCCCTCTCCTAAAATTAGGAGAGGGGAAAAATATGGGTGGGATTCCATGTTCTACAAAGAGGTCACCACTACGTGGTTTTTTGGAATATATTTTCTTAACCCTCATCCCCCAGCCCCCTTCTCCAGATTGGAGAAGGGGGAAATTTGTGGTGGTTCTTTTACACAGGGTTATTCACAATATTAAATTATAATTAAAGGTGTTCATGAGCTCACTTCGTTCGGTTGACACCCTGTGCTACCAATATGAAACCCCGCTGGGGTTTACGGGAATTGATTTTTAATTAACCTCTCCCTGCCCCAAAATTAGTAGTGAGTAGTGAGTAGTGAGTAGTGAGTATCGGGTATAGAGACAATAAGACGAAATGGGTTTTTATGGTTAATAAAAAAATAATTCGCGATTCGCGATTCGCGAATTAAATATTATCTTTGCAAATAAATATAATCTATATGAAACAGCATAATGGAATGAGACCACAAGACATAGTGGTGCTTTTGAAAATTTCAGCTAAAGGTTCAGATAAATGGCAAATGAAAGATATTGCTTCAGAACTGGGCATCAGCTCAAGCGAAGTGAGCGAAAGCCTTCACCGAAGCAAGATTGCCGGTCTCATTGCAGCAGATAAAAAAAAGCTGATGAAGGCTTCTTTAATAGAATTCCTGAAGTATGGCTTAAAGTATGTATATCCTCAGAAACCGGGTGCACTGGTAAGAGGCATGCCTACTGCTCACTCATACAGCCCATTAAAAGCAATGATAAGAGGGAAAGAAGCATATGTATGGTCCTGGGCAGATGGCAAGGTCAGGGGACAAAGCATTCAGCCGCTGATTCCATCTGTTCCCAAAGCATGCAGCAAAGACAAAAAATTATATGAACTCCTGGCGCTGACTGATGCCCTGAGAGTTGGAAAAACAAGAGAGCAAAGCCTGGCAATTGAAGAACTTGAAAAAAGAATATTAAAATGAATAAGAATGTAAATCTTGATGTTATATATAAAGTAGCTGTCGGACTCGGTGATTTAAATGACAAAACAGCATTTGTTGGAGGGGCTGTTGTAGGTTTGTATGCCAATGACTCTGCAGCTGATGAAGTAAGGGAAACATATGATATTGATATAAGCCTTGAAATAATTTCTCCTGCCAGGCTGGAAGAACTCAGGCAAATACTTAAAGCAAAAGGTTTTAAACAGTCGGCAGATGATAAAATAATGTGCAGGTTCAGATATGAGGATATAAAGGTGGATGTTATGTCAACTAATGAAATTGGCTGGGCTCCGGGAAACAGATGGTTTGCCTGCGGATTTAAATTACTGGAGAAAATAATTATAAAAAATAAAACTATAAATATTCTGCCTTTGAGCTATTTTCTTGCTTCAAAGTTTGATGCTTTTCACGAAAGAGGAGCTAAAGACCCGCGCACAAGCAAAGACTTTGAGGATATTATATATATACTGGATAACAGAACTGATATAGCTGATATTATTATTAATTCACCTGATGATGTTAAACCATATCTGAAAGAAGAGCTTAAACAAATTATTTCAAATATTGTTCTTCAGGAAGCAATTCTGGGGAATCTTAATATTGAAACTCAAACAGAGCGTTTTGAAAGAATTATGAATAATCTTAAGAAAATTACTGATTTAATTTAACCTAATTAGAAAAAGATTTTCAAA
>CAZMDE010000112.1:0-7801 GCA_964564355.1 uncultured Bacteroidales bacterium
ATTGCAGTTACATGGTCATATTTCTCTTCATTGCCGTCACCCGGAGCATTTTTATTTATCCATTCAACAACTTCCATATATTCTTCCCTTGCAGAAACATTTCTTATTCTTTTCTGCAGCTCCCTGAAATTTTCTTTATGCCATTGAGTTCTCTTCCCGATACCTGCATAAAAATGCGAATCCCCGAAAGTATGTATGAAAGTTTTTGGAACCATCCCTGCTTCCTGGGCTATAACCTGGGTAAGGGCAGCATAGCTCGCTATATTAAAAGGAACTCCAAGAAATTGGTCACAGCTTCTCTGGTAAAGCTGCAATTCCAGCTCGTTTTCTTCATTGGCAGTCACCTGGTATAAAACATGACATGGTGGTAAAGACATTTTTGGAGTGTCGCCCGGATTCCACGAATCAACAATATGTTTTTTCCCGGTTGGATTTTTCTTCAAGCCTTTTATCAGTTTCGACAGTTGGTCTATTTCAATAAACGCACCTTTCTCATGGTCAAAATATTCCCATCTTCTCCATTGTTTCCCGTAAATCGGTCCTGCATCGCCCCATCTTTTTGCAAACTCAGCATCTTCTCTTATTCTCTGTCCATATTCTTCCATTGCTTTGTCCCAGTCAGGCGAGTACTTTGTAAGATTTTCAGGAAAAATTCCTTCTTTCTGCATTCCCGGAAGATTGCCCTGAAAAGCATCAGGCCTCCATACAGGGGCATTATTGTCTTCCAGATATTTAATATTTGTATCCCCTCTCAGGAACCATATTGTTTCATGAAACATCGACCTTGTTGCCATCTTCTTGCTGGTTAATAATGGATAGCCTTCTCTGAGGTCATATTCGTTCTGATATCCGAACAAAGAGATAATTCCGGAACCTTTGCTTCCACCTTTAAAATTAGAACGCTTAGAAGTTAATATTGCTTTTGCATGATCAAGATATTGTTTCGCCATTTTATTCTGTTTAAGATTTATTCAATTTAATTTTTTTCAAAAGTAGTTTTTATTTCTATTATTTTTCAAGCTCCGGAGCTAAAAGTATGGATTTTATACCTTTTCTTATGTCTATTTAATACAATAAAAATTGGTATAATGCCGATAGAGTTGCTGTTATCCGTGTTAGGCGAAGCGTGGACGCTTCGCCTAACGGGGTAATAATTATTTAATATTTAAACTAACTCATTCCATTTCATCATACTCCTTTTTCTTCTTTTTATAGATAAAGTAAATTCCAACTGACCCCAATAAACACAGAATCCCTAGTGAAAGAGCAATTGGTCCATTTACTATACCATAATCCATAAACCCTACCCAGCCTCCAGGAGCTCCGGTCGATGACTGTTTTGTATACCATAAAAACAAGCCAAGAATAATAAAAACAATTCCTATTAACAAAGTTAGCCAGAATGATAACCTGAAAGTATTGATTTCATTTAGTAATTATAAATAACTTATCTTGCAAATTCCCCGTTAGGCGAAGCGTCCACGCTTCGTCTGTTTCTCCAAATATTATTTCCAAACAAAATTAACACATTTTTATATTCTTAATACATTTTCAATCTTTTTGGTGTAAAAATAGAGATTATACCGATTAAGAAGGTATGAATGAAAATTGTACAATTTGAATATTTTTTCTCTGTGAACATTTATCTCATGAGCTCTTTATTTATCAATTTAAATTGCGAATAAACTCTGTGTCTTCTCGGTGGTTCTCTGTGTAATATTTTTATTATGAACACTAAATAATATTATTCGGTATAAACTTTAGTATAATAAAATGTGCCTGTTAATTTATCGTTTGCCAAGAATACATAGGCCAATTAAATTTTTATCCATTATTTGTCCCGCTACTTACGACTTACTTCTTACTACTTATGACTATTTTTTTATTATCATGCAACCTTTTTTATTATCTTTGTGTCTGTTATTATAGAAATTTAAAGTAGAAACTTAAAAAATGAAAATTGGAATAAAAAAACCGAAACTTGAAACTAGAAACCTGAAACTTGAAACCTTTATCCCCAAATCTAATTAGCGTTCCAAAAGTGTTCCAATAGTGTTCGAATAATATTCTAATGGTATTCCTCTGTAGTACACATTGATTATCAATGGCTTATATATGGTGTCTATAGGGTGTATACTAAATTGTTACTTTTTCACCTAACTCTCTGTCCCTCAATAAATCAACCATTAAATTCTCAATCACTCAGTTACCATTGAACAAGTGAACAAATCATTCCATTTCAATAAATATTTCATTCTCCCCTTTGATCTTTGAATCAATAGAAAAACTGCTTTGCTTCTTCCCGTTCAATGCAAAGCTCTTGATTTTATTACCATTTCCCTTAATGACTATTTTCAATTCAGCTTGTCTGTATTTAATATTTTTCAACTCAAGATAATGAACATAATCCGGCAGATACGGTGAGAATGATATCGAATTGTTTTCAATCCGCATACCTGCCAATCCATAAATAATCATATCAATATATGCTGTGGCAGACCAGGTTTGCTCCCTGCATGATTCCCAATGCCTATCGCACTGCCAGCCGCCATCTGGAACACCAGTATATGGGTTATATATTTCTCTGAAGTTGTAATTTCCTTTGTCAGCATCAAGCGCAAGATGTGTCAGATTTTTAAGTTCAAATGCAAATGACTTATAATTCTCTGCTTTAATGCAAGCCTTTGCCCAAAATCCATTAATCATTGGCCAGACAATGTTATTATGCCTGCCCGGCATATCCTTTGAATACCTTGGAAAATCAGGATAAACAGATGTGATGCCATATTTTGATACTACCATCTTTTCTGTCACTTTCTTTGCATTTTTACTGTCAATTACTCCGAACATAATTGCAAATGCTGTTCCAAGCGCATCCTGTGACTTGTCTGTTTTACCATTAAAATCTATGAGGTAATAAAATCTGTTTTCCTCAGCACTGTATAGGTATTTCAGAATATTCTCCTTGAGCTTGCCAGCTTTCTGTGAATATAAAACAGTATCTTCCTTGCCTGTATTCAATATTTTGCTCATCTCAATAAGGGCATTATAAGCACCGTAATAAATACTGTTAGTGCTTAAACACTTTATTTTCCCTGCATTTTTATGGTCAAGAACAAATGAAGAGTTATTATTTTTATCAAATATAGGTTCCGGATAACCGGCTATTCCGTCTGCAATTACTGATGGTCCCATAAACAGCCCGTACTTATTATCAAATGTATAGCGTTCAAGCTGTTTCATTGTATTGGCAGCACATTTGTATGCATCATTGAGGAACTGTATATCCCCTGTTACTTTATAATGGTTCAGTGCGCTGAGCGTCCATATTATTTTATCCCAGTACTGGTGCCCGATAGAATCCTTATTTACTGTGACGCTCCATAAAGATTTTTCAGCTACAGTTGGTCTTAATAGGCTAACACCATTCCACGAATTTATTGCACAATCCCTTGTCCATTCTCCGCCATAATCCCCGCCAGCTGCCAGGATTCCCCTGCGGACATTGATATCAACAGTATTGACTGCAAGCTTAAATGCATCTTTTATTTCCTCATTGTCACACTTTATTTCCTGTGCTTTTAGGTTCAGGGCTATTCCTAATAAAACAAACAAGAACAATTTTTTCATAATCATTAACAAGTATTTTAATTGACAAAGTTACAAAACTAACTCATCTAAGTAATCTTATTATTTCTCTGTGTCTTCCTCAGTGTTTCTCTGTGTAATAAAATATTAAGTACTAAAACTTGATATTATATTGTCTCAAAATAATTTTAAAAATCTTACTTTTACCATCCCAAATAGACTAAACAAATTGAAAACAAATAAGCTGATAATATTTGTTATCCATTTCCTTTTGCTTAGCTACGCTATTAATAGCAACAGTCAAAGCATCAGATTTAATGACATTGTCATAAACGAGATAATGGCTGACCCCTCCCCTGTTGTTGGTTTGCCTGAATGGGAATATATTGAATTGTATAACAGAACCTCTGAAACAGTCAATCTGCAGGGCTTCACTCTTACTATCGGCAGCACTGTTAAGTATATTGACAGCGCAATAATTACTCCAAACGGTTATTTGCTGCTTGCTAATAATAATGCTATCCAGGAATTAAGTAAATTTGGTAAAGTATATGGATTCTCAAGTTTGTCACTTAATAATACCGGGCAGACCATTTTTTTAAAGGATGTATCTGGCAGAGTTATTTCCGCTGTTTCTTATTCTGACGACTGGTATAAAAATGATTATAAGAAAGACGGCGGTTGGTCTCTGGAGCAGATTGACCCTAATAATGCCTGTTCAGGTAAAACCAACTGGAAAGCATCAACAGATAAAAACGGAGGAACTCCATGCAAAAAGAACTCTGTCTTTGCTTCTAACCCTGATAATATTATTCCTGAACTTGACAGAGCTTGTTTAATAGACAGTCTCACAATAAAGCTTTTCTTCAGCGAACCTCTTGACAGCTCAACTTTAAGCAACCCTTCAGATTATTATATTGACAATGAAATCGGCACACCTGCAAGCGTAACTTTAATCTCTCCGTTTTATAATTCAGTAACCTTAAATCTTCGTTCTGAATTAAAGCAAAATCTGATTTATAATGTGACTCTGACGAATTCATTTAAAGATTGCTCAGGTAATTTATCCACAGAAACCAGCTCTGTGAAGTTTGCTCTTCCTAAATCTTTAGTAGCAAACGATATTATCATAAATGAAATTCTCTCTAATCCAAAAGATAATGGAGAACAGTTTCTTGAGATATACAACAGGTCGCAGAAAGTATTAGATATAAAAGATTTGCTTCTATGCACTATGGATACTATCAATAATATTCTTCTATCACAGAAGACAATTAGCTATGAAAGTTATCTGATATTCCCGGGTGATTATTATGCAATTTCAACAAACACGGATATTATTAAACAACAATATTACATTTATAATCCAAAAGGATTTATTCAGATGAGTTCTTTCCCTCAATTTAATATAGATGACGGAATAGTAGTTATTTCCGATAAAAACAGTGTAATAATAGATAAATTGGTTTACACTAAAGATATGCAATATCCTTTGCTTAATGACACAAAGGGAGTATCTCTTGAAAGAATCAGCTTTGAGAAGCCAACTCAGGATAAATCCAACTGGCACTCTGCTGCTGAGACAGTTGGTTTTGCCACACCTGCTTATAAAAACTCACAATTTGCTGACATAAACAAATCTGATAATGCTGTTTCCCTCACTCCTGATATATTTTCACCTGACAATGACGGCAAAGATGATGTCTTATTTATTAACTATAAATTTGATGAACCAGGTTATCTCGCTAATGTTACAATCTTTGATTCAAGAGGCAGGCAAGTCAGATACCTTGTTAAGAATGAGCTTCTGGGCACTACAGGAAGCTTTATCTGGAATGGAATTAATGATAACAACGAAAAAGCCCTGATAGGCATTTACATTATCTATTTCGAAGCCCACAACCTGAAAGGGAATGTGAAGCATTATAAAAAAGCAACCGTATTGGGAGGAAAGATATAACCTCACCCATCATTGAAACTTGAAACTAATTAATAACTCAACGAACTTATCTGCTTCAATCCTATCAGCTTATCAAATGTAGTGCCCGGCTCCCTGTTATAAACAAAGATTGTGTATTCATTCTCCGTTTCAAAATGGTTGCCCTCTATGAATGTCTCATCTCCAACATTATCTCCATTAGGCAGGAAAACATATTGATAATTATAATAACCCTGCTTTAAGTAAAGAATACCCTCATATACCTTATACTGATAATTATATTTCATCTTATTCTCTTTGCTAAATCTCCAGTCTGTCAAAGCACCAATAATATATAATTCCCCATCCACAAGCGGTGCGCTATAAGGCAATGTGAAATGCACAAAAACATAATCGCCCTCTCTCTCGCTGTCAGTTGCATTATCATCATCCTTTATCAGGAATCTCCCGTTTATGTCATTGTCCTTTAGATACTGCTTAAATGGCCGCCTTTCATCTTTATGTAAGTCAACAAAATATCTTCCTGAAGCAGAATCAATACTAATGCTCCTTATCCTTTCGCTGTTATATCTTAAGCTTTTAATATCAAATCTTCTGAATTCATTGCCGCCATTAAAAGTAACTTCTCCGTTCTGATTATAATTAATTATATCACCTGTAACAATCTGCGGTTTTATGTCATTCAAAGCATTGTCCACTCTCCAGTTTTGCCTTAATACCACTTTCAGGTCACTATAGGGATTAGTAATTTGGTATGTGCTTTTATCTATTAAGAAATCAATTTCTTGTTTATAATTTCTGTCTTCAAGTTTAGTTGCCGGTCTTATTGTTGCATTGACAGTAACTTTCGGATCCACTATCCAGAACCTGCGGGTTAATACAACATTCTCTTTATTATCAATATAAACAACAAGCAGGTAATTGCCTGAAGTGATTAGTTTGATATTGTCATTTGGGAAAATCGCATTATAGTGAGTGTACTTTTGACGGGTATTAAATGAATATTTATAATCAGTAATAAAATCATCGCCAAAGCCTGTTTGAAACTCATAATCACTGATTACAGATGGCTTCCAGTTAGCATCGCAGTGAATAAAATAATACTTATATGTTTTCACATCACCATCAAAGTCATCAAATTCTAATTTAAGCTTATCCTGAGTATTTATATCAAACATAGGCGGGGACAGTTCAAACCCATACCTTGATAAATTCACTGTTCTTATACCGGCTATATATTCATAATCTTCATATTTCAAATAGTCGTTCTTATAATAATCATCCTTAGCTGCTTTTGCTGTTTTCAGTTTTTCCTGCGGAATCGTTACAAATCCATTACTGACAGAATCCTTCCCATTAATAGCAGTTTTCGGACGCTGTGTTGCGCATCCCCAAACTATTAATAAGACAACAGGCAAAAGCAATAAAACCCTCATGTTTTTCATATTCAGTCTATGTATTAAAATACAAAATTAGATAAATAAATTCTATCTTTGCCCTTTAATTGTTAATTGCACATTGTTAATTGCTAATTGAAAAAGGGATGTTAGCTCAGTTGGTTTAGAGCATCGCCTTGACAGGGCGGGGGTCACTGGTTCGAATCCAGTACATCCCACTTCTTCAGTATTTAGTTCATAGTCGTTAGGTGTTAGATTTTTTCATAAAACTTTACGTTACTTTGCGCAATCTTTACGAACTTTGCGGTTAAATAATTACTTCTGCTTATGATAGAATCTCTCATTATAAACAAAACTATTGAAGCTGTTGAGAAGCTTTATAATCAAAATATCACCGGGGATAAACTTCAGCTACAAAACACAAGAAAAGAATTCGAAGGAGATATAACTTTAGTAGTATTTCCATTAACTAAATTTACAAAGAAATCTCCCGAAAAAACAGGAGAAGAAATAGGCAATTATCTGATATCTCAAATTCCTCAAATAGTAAAATTCAACGTAATTAAAGGTTTTCTTAACCTATTGCTCGATGAGTCTTACTGGCTGGAATTCTTTACTAATAATGCTGAAAAGACTGATTTTGGCTTTATACATAAGCCTTTTGCTACAGATCTCTCCGAACTCCGAACTCCGAACTCCGAACCTATAATTATAGAATACTCCTCCCCTAACACAAACAAGCCTTTACATCTTGGCCATATCCGTAATAATCTGCTTGGCTACTCTATTGCTGCAATACTGAAAGCAAGCGGTAAAAATGTAGTTAAGGTAAATCTTGTAAATGACCGCGGCATACATATCTGCAAGTCAATGCTTG
>CAZMDE010000113.1:0-7771 GCA_964564355.1 uncultured Bacteroidales bacterium
TGGCACAACCGGACCTACTGGTCCTATTGGTCCTACAGGTCCTGTAATTTATGGAAGTAGTACATTACCAAGCGGAATTAAAGGACAAACTTTAATAAATAATGGTAGTAGCTGGTTAGCTAGCAGTTTAATTTACAATAGTGGTACTTATGTTGGAGTTGGAACCACTACTCCTACTTCTCTATTTCAGGTTAATGGAACTCTCACAACTAACTCCTTAAGAATACTAGGAGGATCTGACATAGCTGAACCTTTTGATGTTTTAGAAGGAGTAATATTACCCGGGATGGTTTTAAGCATTGATACTGATAATCCCGGAAAACTCAAAATAGCTTCTGTTGCTTATGACAAAACTGTTGCTGGTATTGTGAGCGGAGCTAATAGTGTTAAACCTGGCTTGATTATGAGTCAGGAAGATATTTTCGTTGATGGTAAATATCCGGTTGCTCTTACAGGAAGAGTATATTGTTATGCTGATGCTACTTCCTCTCCTATTAAACCGGGTGATTTATTAACCACATCTGACATTCCCGGTTATTCCATGAAAGTAACTGATCACTTAAAGGCACAGGGGGCTATTATTGGAAAAGCTATGACTGGATTGAAAAATGGAAAAGGGTTAATTTTAGTTCTTGTTTCTTTACAATAATTTATCCCTTCAATATCACCCCGATATTTTTCTTACCATCTATTATAATCTTCATTGGCTTTTCAAAACGGATATGCCTGATATGCTCATCTTCAAAATATGGTTCGAAGGACGACAAATATTCTAAATCATAAAAGCCATCATTTATATATGGATTGATTGTGAAGTAACCTATACTAAAAGTGGTTATATTATGAAAGAAATGTGTACCCTGGCTGGGGTCGATTCGGTAATTTCCAAGGCCTGATTCAATAATTACTCGTGCTGCTGAAATTTGAGACCATTTGACAGGTATACCTAACGATGGTTCGCTTGAGCCCCACCTTCCGGGTGCTACAATAACATAATTTTTATTTATTTTTAAAAACTGTTCATTAATATTTCCAATTTTAACAGCAAGCTGAGAATTGTTTAATGAGCTGAAGTTTTCAGGTTTTATATAAATAAAATCACAGATATCATCAATTATGCCATTCCCAAGTGCTGAAGTTGAGTATATTATTGTTTCACTCTTGGGAATATTTTTTATATCAATTTCTATGGTTTCTTTATTTTCAACAATAGGACGTATTTGTAAAAGATTAAAAATGCTTTGATGTCCGCAACTTATATTGAGATTAGCAGCAAATTCAATTTCAATTGGAATATTCATTTCCTTTTGAGCAATCTTCAGAATATTATAAAGTATGTCAGCAAGAGGAAAAACATTATGGTTCAGTATATTTGAAAAAGTAATAATTTTCCTGCCTTTGAGATTAGTGCCATCCTTGAGGATGTTATTATTTATATCATAAGTAGAGGTTAGATGGGTAAGGGTTTTATCCTCCTCAGCATCATTGATTTTAAAATGCAACAGGTTAAGTCCATCATCCACTGATGGTTTGAAACTGTCATATTTCAGGTCAAGTGCATAAAAAATATTCTGTGTATCTTTTAAAGCAGTCTCAGGTGAAGACAATTGAAGTATCTTTTTTGGGTATTTAGGTGAAAAGTTTAACCCTACTCCTCCGTCAACTATATATTTACCAAGACCTAAAGCAACGCTTGCTACACCATCTTCAGCCTTTTCAGGAGGAATGGGATAAAAATTAACTGACCTTGCCACACCTGAAATAGTAGGATAAAACCTGTCACCATATTTTGTACCACACACCTCCTGCAACACTATGCCCATTTTTTCTTCGTCAATCAGATTGGAAGTAGCTTCCATATAAGCTTTGCTTGCTTTAAAATATGTAGATGCATAAACACATTTTATAGCATAGCTTAACTGCTCAAGAGTATGATTAATATCTGAATCATTATTAGGAATCATATATGTTGAATAGATTCCTGCAAAAGGCTGATATTGGGAATCCTCCAGCAAGCTTGATGACCTTATTGCAATTGGTGCTTTCATTACAGAAATAAAAGAAATAAGGTCTTCATGAATCCTGAAAGGCAACCTTGAATTTATAAAATGTTCGAGTATTAATTCATCAGGCATGTCAGATAAACCAATGTTATGAAGCTTGTTTTCTTCCATGAATTCATCAAATACATCCGTAGTCAGCACTACAGTTCTGGGTATGGTCAGCACTACATTTTCCCATTTATCATGCAGGCGGTTGCGTTTTATCATAGAATCAATAAAAGCAAGTCCCCGGGCTTTTCCTCCTATAGACCCCTCGCCTATTCTGGAAAATGTAAGGTATTTGTCAAATCTATCTTTATTGAACTCAGCAATTACTCCCCTGCCCTTTGAATATCTGAAATTTGCTATTGCATTAAAAATATAACGCCTTATTTCATCAATGTCATTATTAAAATCTTCCGGTCGTAAAGTCTTGAAAAATTCAGCAATAGAAAATAAAGCACGTGCATTAAGCCATCCTGAAAAATGATTATTGTATATATGGTAATAAAAAGAATCATCGGGTATTTCGAAAAGTTTCTGCTGTAATGTTTGCAAATCAGGAATGCGCATTATCTCTTTGTGGGTCTTAGGATCCCTAACAATAAAATCACCGAAGTTAAAATGACCCATTATATAATCCCTCAGCTCAAGTGATAAAGTTTTTGAGTTCTTATTGATAAATCCAACATTTAATTCCTTTGCCATATGGCTGAAAGCTGCATCTGATGACTGTAAAATAAAAGGAATGAATTCATTATCGTTTCTTATTTTTTTACATAATTTTATACCTGCCTGGGGGTCAATCAAATTATTACGCTTATAATTTATGTCTGATATGACACCTAATAGATTGTTCTTATATTTTTCATAAAGTGTAATTGCATCCTCGTAATTAGTAACAAGCAATATCTTTGGCCTGCCTCTCATTCTTAACATATTCTGGTGTTCATTCAATGCCTCTTGTGCATATTGCTTAGACTGCTGGAATATTAACTTATATATTTTGGGAAGATAACTGGAATAAAAACGAATTGAATCTTCTACTAAAATAATCGCTTGTATGCCGATTTCATTTACATCATATTCAACATTCATCTTATCCTCTATCAGCTTTATAATTGCAAGGATAATATCAGCATTACCCAGCCAGCAAAAAACATAATCAATTGCACTGAGAACATTTTTATTAAGCTTTGTGGTTATTTCCCTTGAAAATGGTGTAAGAACCACAATCGGCTTATCAGAATATTTGTTTTTAATTTCCTTCGACAAGTCGAATGGGTCCATATCCTGTATGCTAAGCATAGTTATTATAAGATCAATATTCTGCTTATTAAGTATATCAAATGCTTCCTCAGCAGTTGATGCCCATATAAATTCAGGCGGGTACCTCATATTTAAAGCAGCATATTCATTAAATATCTGCTCGTCAATCCTCCCATCCTGCTCAATTATCAAAGTGTCATAAATGCTCCCTATTATGAGAACATTATTCACTCTCTTACGCATTAACAACTTGAAAGAAGTATCTGTGAAATAATATTTCTTCGGGTCGTATATCTGGTGCTGCATTGTTAATTTTATTATTTTAAAAAATTAAAAGTAACTATTATTTATTTCTTAGCGTTCTTTGTGTTGACCTTTATGTTTATAATTTTTAATTTACCAAATTACTATATTACCAAATTACCAAATTACCAAATTACTTACGACTCTTTAAAAATATATCGTAATTACCAACCTTCTTGCTCCACCATGATTTCGTAACTCACAAAGATAAATCCCCTGCCATATTCCTAAGTTTAACTTGTGATTTGTAACAGGAATAGTTAATGATTGTCCAAGCAATGATGATTTCAAATGAGCCGGCATATCATCATTTCCTTCCATTGAATGCGAATAAAGATGAACATTATCAGGCAACAGCTTATTCATCACAGTCTCAAAATCATTCCTTACAGTCGGGTCAGCATTCTCATTTATGGTTAAAGCAGCAGAAGTATGCTGAAGAAAAATATTCACTAATCCCTTTTCAGGCAGCTCAGGCAAATTTCTCTCAATCATGCTTGTTATAAGATGATATCCCCTTCTTAATTTAGGAAGCACTATTTCTATCTGTTGAATCATAAATTAATTCATTGTTATATTTTCCTTCGTGTTCCTTTGCGTATTCCTTTGTGTTCCTCTGTGTAATATTTTTACTCACTTCTTCTTTGTGTTACTTTGCGTATTCCTTTGTGCCCTTTGTGGTAAATAATTTTGCCTTACGCCTTACTACTTATGCCTTATGCCTTATGCCTTACGCCTATTATAATGTTTCGACGTTCCCTGTTCCCCATAAGCTATCTCATCACCAGCTATTTTAACCCTTGCCTCAAGACAATTCATGCATTTGCTTGCTTCCTCATCCAGGCAGGGCTTATCTTCATACAATAAATAATTCCCCCTGTATTTCACAGGCGTAAGATTTGGCATTATGACATTTGCACCTGCTTTAATAGACTTCTCTCTCCCTTGCGGGTCTAAGGTCTGCATTGCCGTTGTTGCTGCAATATTAATATCCTTCATCATTATTCTGAGCAAAGCAACCATCTTCAATGACAAAGAAAACCTCTCCTCTTTGCTGAAAAGACTATCCCTATGCTTATACAAGGGAGTATCCTTATGCTCAATATAAGGACCCATGCCGCACATATCTATATCAATATCTTTAAAAAACATCAGGTCACCTGCAAGATGCTCAATTGTCTGGAATGGCAGACCTATCATCACACCCGTTCCAACCTGGTAGCCGGTTTTCTTTATATACTTAATGCAATCCAGCCGTTTATCATAGCTGTGCTTCTTATTATTCGGATGTATTTTATAATAAAGCTCCCAGTCAGAAGTCTCAATTCTTAGCAAATATCTTTTAGCCCCGGCATCAAACCATTGCTGATAAGTCTCTTCTGTCTGCTCTCCTAATGACAAAGTTACAGCAAGCCCTTGCTGGCTGGTATTTATAACACGTGCCTGAATCAATTTAAGTATATGCAGAATCGAATTTGTGAACTTCTTATTGCTCCGCTCACCTGATTGAATTACAAGAGAAGCATAATTATTCTTATAAGCAAAATCAACAGCTTCCATCACCTCATCTTCACTAAGCTCATACCTGTCAAGCTTGTTATTACCTGCTCTTATACCGCAGTAATAGCAATTCTTAGCACATTTGTTTGACAGTTCTATTAATCCCCTCAAATAAACCTTGTTCCCGACATATTTCTTCTTTATCTCAGCAGCCTTATTAAAAATAAACTTACTATCCTCCTTATTAGCTGACAAAAGGATTATCAGCTCTTCCTTTGTAAAATTATCTTTATCTAATATTTTTTCTATTCCACTCACAGGTTAATAAATCAAACAACAAAATTACGATTTTAAATAAATCTATTGGATAATAGATAAGATAAGGAATTATTTTTTCCTTCACAACTGATTAATAAACTTATATTTGTCATTAAATTCCATTTTTTCTATGAAAACCAAAAATCCTTTACCTGAAGAAGCTTATCTTAAAAGAACTCATGAAAGGTGTGAAGATATTCGTGGTCCATATTTCAGAGACCAGACAGCAATAATTCATTCTCTACCATTCAGAAGGCTTAAGCACAAAACCCAGGTATTCTTTGCTCCTGAAAATGATCATATATGTACAAGGATTGAGCATGTGCTTCATGTGGCAACAATATCTGCAACAATCTGCAAGGGTTTGAATATTTACGGTTGGGACTTAAGCCCCGAACTTGCATATGCAATTGGCTTAGGGCATGACCTTGGTCATCCACCGTTCGGACATTTCGGTGAAGATGTTTTACAAAAGCAGTTAGGAGAGAATGGAAAATTTATGCATGAGCTTAATAGTTATCGTGTTGTTGAATATCTGGCAAACGATGGCAAAGGTCTGAACCTGACTTATGCTGTTAAAGATGGAATAATTAATCATAATGGTGAAAAATATGAAAAATCCTTAAAACCATCAAACAGCATAAATAATCTTGATGAGATAAAAAACCGGACTTATCACCCCTCCTCTTTTGAAGGTTGTATTGTCAGATATTCAGATAAAATTGCATATCTTGGTAGAGATATTGAAGATGCAATTACAGCTAAATTAATTAACATAAAAGATATCCCTGAAATAGTAAGAAAAGCCTTAGGGCAAAATAATGGAGAAATAATAAATACCCTGATTATTGATATAATTGAACATTCCAAAGAAAAAGATTATATTGGCTTTTCAGAAAACATATTCTCCCTGATCAAAGAATTGTATAAGTTTAATTTCGAGCATATCTATTTCAGCCCAATCATTTTAAATTATAAAGACTTTGCTCAGAATATAATCTCTGAATTATTTGAATACCTCTTAAAGCTACATTCGAAATATGGAGAAGATTATAATGCTTACGAAAAAGGAAATATTTTGCTCGACAGGCATTTTGCAAACTACATTAATAAGATGAAAGCATTCAATGATAAGGAAGGCAACAATCCTCTTTCAATTATTACTGACTTTGTTTCAGGCATGACCGATAATTATGCCCTCGAATCATTTAAACAAATTAAAATCCCTGCACCTATTAATTTGTTATGAGGTTCTTTAAAGCCTCTATTATCTTAACCATTGCAAAGGTGTCCATTTTACAATATTCTAAAAGATTTCTCCTTATCTGAAGAACTTTCTCATTGTCCTTTTCATAAAGCAGCTCTTCATAAGAACTCATAGCTGAGCCACCTTCATGTATTTCAAGATCATTATAGCTCAATTCAGGAACTAATGCCGGTAACACTGCTTTAATAGAATAGGAACCTTTCATTTCAGGTTTATAAAAAAGCTTTTTTTGAAATGGTATCATCAAATCCTTTATTCTTGAAATTCTTTCTTCAATATCAATTTTATATTGCGGAAAATCTCTTGCTATTTCATTTAATCTTGCTGTTTCAAATGCCTGGTTATATACAAATATATCACCTTTCTTCGCTGTGTTACTAAGCAATGTTTCAATAAATTGAATTCTTGGGTCTATGCCTGCTTCGCCTAAAAACTCATAATGCCTTAATTCTTTATCCGGAGATTCCTGGTAATGCAATGAATATTGAAAAGCTATCTGCTGATAAGGTCTTGAATGGTCAAATAAAGGAAGGGCTGGCATAAAGGTTTCAAAATCCATAAAATAGATAGGGTATTCGATTGTGTCAAGAAACTCCTTCAGACCTTCTTTATCTATATATTCAGTATTATTCAATTCCGAATCAACCTGCATCCTTTGTTTTTTATTCAGGGGAAAATCTTCAGGTATATCCTTAAATTCTATAATTCCCTCATTGTACATATCAAATTTCTTGTTTTTATTCAATCTCGATATATTGAACACTGAATAATCAGGAATATCTTTCCAGCAATAACTCATAAAATCACATTCATAGGGTGTTGAACAATGAGGTCCTATTCCAATCGCAGGCATTTCTTTTTTAATAATAACAGACTTTAATTCAAAAATCTTATCCTTAACAAAGTCCTGCAATGCTGTTACATCATCAAATACAGATTCAATTGTGAAAAGCTGTTTTATATTTAAATCTCCCATTCTAACGTATTCATTGTTCAAATGAACAATTGATATATCCTCCAGTTTAATACCTGAATTTGTTATTAAATAGTATTGAACAGCCGCATCAAGCTT
>CAZMDE010000114.1:0-2462 GCA_964564355.1 uncultured Bacteroidales bacterium
GAAATGATTACAATATTATTATGTGTTTTCATGGTTATATAAGTTTTAAGGTTTATAAATATTAATATATGTATACTTTTTGCACAGTTGCATTATTGTTAGTAACCATTTTTACAAGATAGCAACCTGGCTTATTGTTCAGGTTAAATTCATGTTTCCCATTATAAACCTGATCAGCATGAAAAATGGTTTGTCCCTGCATGTTGTAAACTGATACATTGCATGGTTGGTTTTTAGCATTGTAATAGTTAACAAACAGATTGTTTTCGCAGGAATATGCATTGAATATGTCTGTATTGGTATTATTTTCAATACCTGTAGTATTTGTTACATTGAATCTTAAATAGAATCTGCTTCCTTTGTCATAATTATTAATTTTAAATTCATAAAGTGGGTTTATTCCCAATTCCTGAACCACATTTTTCACAACATCAATTAAGAAGATATGTGTTAAAGAATCAAAATTTGCTATCTTAGATGCAGAAATAGAGTAATTTCCTGATGCTTGTACATCAAATCCCAGGGGAACGGTTAACCCATCATAAACAGCAGGTAATCCATTAATAGCAAGGTTGACTCCTTTTTTAATTGCATATATATTAGGAATAGAAGGTTCTGTATTCATCATTTTGTAAGCATCGGTGTTGCCATTAAACACTGTATCAGCTCTAAAGTCAAAAAAGACAACTGTTTCATCATATAAGCTGGTTGTACCGTCTGAATAAGTACCTTTAAGTCTTATCATAGGTCCTTTTGATTTAGGGCTTTTATCACTTTTATAGAAACCTGTGTTCATAGCAGCAGGAGTTACAGTTCTATATGTGTTGTTTAATGTAATTGTCTTTGTTGCAGAAGTATTCAGATAAAAAGCCTGCATAGAAGGAATGAATTGATTGTGGGGATAAGCTCCACTTGGACCGGTAATTGGATGGTAATAACCAAAACCTCCGTAATATTGTGAAGTTGGATTGAAAAAACAAATTGTATGACTGACACCTGCAGGTAGGTTTGGAGCAATTGCATTCCAGTCAAGTGGAGATGGATAAGGATTTCCTATAACATGCCATCCGTTTCCACCATCCCCTTTGGCTCCACCGCCGACAACAGTTTTGGTAAGTAAAAAGCTTTTATCACCGGTATTTAAAGTTGACCCATCACCATCTAAGGTTAATGTTACTCCTGAATTTGTATTTAAAACATAACCTTTCATATTCTTCATAAAATCAGATAAAGAACCCGGAGCTAACCATGCTAACATAGAAGCCGGATCAGGTGTAGAATGTGTTTCATCCAATTCCCAAATATTTGGCATATGGGTGGATAAATATGAGTTCGTAGGGTCATAATAACCCACACCCAGGTTTTGAAGCGGTATCTGATTGTGTATTTTTGAAAAAGTTACATTATTTAAAGGAGATGATATATAATGATAACCTTGAACTCCATTAATATACCTTTGTATAGCAGCTGTACCTGAAATGCTTATTGTGCCATTATCAAGCAAAGCTCCTGAGCCGCTTATATTCGACTGAATAGATAAATTGCCGGAAACATTAAGTGTTATGCCTTCATTAATTGTAACACTTGCAAGCGGCGAAATTGTTAAATTATTGCATGACGCTAAAGAGCTAATTACCGGATAAAAATTTCCGTTAGCAGGGCTTGTAGGAATAGTTACATTTACACTACCCGTTGGAACCTGGTTATCATCCCAGTTAGATCGCAGGTTCCAGTTAGTTGAACCACCCATCCATATTCCTTGCGGAAAACCATTTATAGAAAAATAGATTATAACTATAAAAGTTAATAACCCTTTTAATAATTTGGTATTCGTAGTTTTAATTTCATTAAATAAAATTGCTTTCATTTTAGTTAGATTTAATTGATAATTAGTTGTTTAATTCATAAGTATTAATACGTAAGTAAATTTACTTATATTGATTGATACGCAAAAAGGGTTCAAAGGGTTTCAGTTTTTAAAACAAAAAATAGAAAGTGGAGATTGTAGGCAGGATAATTGAAATAAAATGAGCAGGAAAGGAATTACAATCAATTAGCTAATTGAATGTATTACAGCATCTTAGTATAATATATTAAATACAGTATATTATAATAGATTTATTGCAAAATATTAACTTGATATGATGCCTATATGATACCTAAGTGATACCAGAATGAATTCAGGAACAAGGCAAGAGGAAAATCAGAAATAAAATTATCTTGCAATCATAAGGATATTGGTCCTGGTATAAGATGATAAGCTGTTAGTGGCATCTATTTTACAATAATAAACACCTTGTTTTAAAACAGAACCGTCAAACTGTAAATTATATTTGCCTGCTTTTTGCCTTTCATCAGTTAAGATAGATATCTTTTCTCCTAAGACATTATAAACAATCAGCTTTACATTTGCATCTTCAGGTATTGTATAGTCAATATTAGTAATATTGCTGAATGGATTT
>CAZMDE010000114.1:2476-7756 GCA_964564355.1 uncultured Bacteroidales bacterium
GACGAATTACTTATAACAAGTTTAGGCATTACCAAATAATCATTACTGATAGCATTAACATCATTATCAACAATAATGCTTTCAGATGATAATTGCAAGCCTTTTGGATTTTGCTGACCATTATAAACAACATTTAAAACTAACACAGGTTTATCCGGACTTATATTCAATCCCTTATTATCAGCAGACCAGGCAATATTTATGCCATCGTCAGTAATATTATACATTATATCTTTTGCCTCAGAGCTTATTCCAAGTATTTTTAGATTTGAATCCTGATTTTTCAATTTTAACCCAAAAGCACCAATCTCGTTGATGTCATTAATATAGACAGGTAAATCAAATTGTTTTCCTGTCTTAATATTCAGTGAGCCTGCATTATTAACAGAAGTATACATGCTTTTTGCAGGAATCGGTGAATAATCCCCATTAACATCACCAACACAAATAGCAAGGATATTTTTAGTATTGTCACCAGTAGTGATTGATATGGATGGATTACTAAACAACCAGTCAGGAATAGTGACTTTATTCTTATCTACAAATTTATTTATAATTCCTATATATCTTCTGTTTAATATTAAAGCATCTCTTGGGTCAATTTTTAAATCATTATTAACATCTGCAGCTAATCTTTTAAGGGAGGGAGGACCTAAAATCTTTTTTATGCCAATATAATCCCTATTAACGAGAAGGGCATCAGCAGGATTGCTACCACCCCATCTTTTAGAAGTGCTGGCTTCAATTTTATAATTTCCGTTTACAACACATTTAAAAACATAAAAACCATTATCGTCAGTTTCAGTTTTATCTACCAGCGAACCATCCAGGGTAAAAAGAGAAACATTTGTGATTGTATTATTAGTAAGACTGCTCATTATCGAAAAATCTTTATTTTCATATTTCACAAATCCTGAAACCATAAACGAGAATCTGCTGCAGGGGATATAAAGTTCTGAAATTTTAGGTGTAATGCTACCACAACTATTGCTTATTTTACATTTATAAATCCCGCTGTCTAATTTTGTTATAGAATTGATGCTATATATACTGTTTGTTTGTCCGGTAATATCAACATCATTCAATTTCCATTGAAAAGAAAATGGACCGGTTCCACCGGGAGTAAGTGTAAATGTTATATTATCACCCTCGTTTTTAATTTGTTTTACAAATTTAGTGTTGGAGGTTGGAGGGGTATTGACAGTAAAAGTAGCAGCATTGCTTGTAGTATTTTCTGTGCCTGAACAATTTGAGGCAATACATCTATACTGAAGAGTTGTTGAAAGATTTGTTACATTTAACTGCGATGTATTGCTTCCTGTATATGAAGGATTAGTCCCTCCATTGATTACATTAGTCCAGCTGCCATTATTAACCTGCCATTGGTAGCTGATATTACCAAAACCTTCTGTTGCAACAGTAAAGCTTGCAGAACCGGTATTACATTGTGCGGTTGGGTTAGCAGGCTGTTGAGTGAATGTTGCAGCAGTACACGACTCACAAAAAGTATTTAACTTAACAGGTGAAAGTAAATCTATGATTCCACTTCCATTAACCTGGCCAAATTCATTATATCCCCATCCATATACGCTTCCGTCATTTTTAAGTGCAAGAGAATTCGACGCTCCTCCAGCCACTTCAACAATACCTGAAAGACTGTTAATTTTCACAGGAGATTTTTTTTCCATCACAGTTCCGTCGCCAAGCTGTCCATGTCCATTCCATCCGGCTGTCCAAACAGTTCCATCATTTTTAAGGAAAAGAGTATGCGCCCCACCGCCTGAGATCATTTTTATTCCGGTAAACCCTGTAATTTCAACAGGAGTAGTTACTATATCTATATTAACATAAATACCTCCTAAGCCAAGCATACCCCACTCATTCCTACCCCACGCAAATATCCTCCCACCTTTTTTAATTGCAAAGGAAAAGTTCTCACCGGCTGAAACAGCAGTAATACCCGCAAGTCCGTTCACCTGCTGAACAATATGCTTATCATCGTATGTTCCGTCGCCAAGTTGCGCATGTTGGTTATAGCCCACAGCCCAAACAGTACTGTCATCTTTAAGAGCAAGAATATGAGCAAAGCCTGATGAAATAGCTATAATGTTTGTAAATCCGGGTATTTGTACAGGAGAAAGTTTATTATTATTGGAAGTCCCGTCTCCAAACTGACCAAATATGTTCCATCCCCATGCCCAAACAGTACCGTCATTTTTAAGGACAACTGAACAGGTTCCCCCGCATGAAATAGCTTTTGCTCCTGAAATCCCGCTTAATTGAACAGGAGTACGTTTTTCATCTGTAGTTCCGTCACCGAGTTCCCCACGGTCATTGCTTCCCCATGCCCAAACAGTCCCGTCTTTTTTCAGAGCAATAGAAAACGTCTGACCGCTTGAAACGGCAATAATTCCGGAGAGACCGATAACCTGCTTTGGAGTGCTGTGGGCTATGGTTGTATTATCCCCGAGCTGACCACGATTATTATTTCCCCATGCCCAAACAGTGCTGTCTCTGCAAATTGAAACAGAATGATAAGCCATTCCACCGGCAAGCATCTGCGCCAGGACAGGAGTTTGAAATATGATGAAAGTGTTAATTAAAATAGCTGCTGTAATAAGAGTTACTTGTTTTTTCATTTTTCAGATTATTAATTTCGCAATTAATAAATAAAGAATAGTAAATACTTGCTTTATAAATTACGTATTTGATAAAATATAATTCTTTAAAATGTATTATTTATTGCACAATTTATCTTGCAATCATAAGTATATTTGTTCTGGAATAGGCTGAAGTATTATTAATAGCATCAATTTTGCAATAATAAATGCCTTGTTTTAAAGACGAACCATTAAATTGCAAAGAATATTGACCTGCATTTTGCATTTCATCAGTTATTGTGGCGACAGTTTCTCCCAAAAGATTATAAATTATAAGCTTCACATTTGCATCCTCCGGCAAAGTATAAATTATATTAGTATTACTGCTGAAAGGATTGGGATAATTTATAAATTTTAAATCGTTAGTAACAAGTCGTGAGTCGTAAGATATTTTAGGTATTACCAGCTTATCTGTATTGATAAGGTTTGCATCAAAGTCTGCTATTTCACTATCAGTAGTAAGCTGAAAGCTATTTGATATTTCCTCTTCATTCAATTCACTATCAACAACCAACGAACAGCGAACAAAGAATAATGGCTTATCTGGGGTAATCTTATAGCCTTGATTATTCATTGACCAGGCTACGTTTACTCCATTACAAGTAATTTTATATATCAAACCATCTATATCTGAAGTTAAATCCAGAATTTTAAGCTTTGAATTTTGATTTTTAAGCTTTATTCCAATTGCACCAAGCTCAACAAAATCATTTAAATAGACAGGTAAATCAAAAGTCTTGCCGTAATTTATTTTTATGATTCCTGAATTCAGATTAATATTTTTATACAAGCTTTTTGCCGGAATATTTGAATAAGATGCATTAACATCTCCTGCACAAATAGCACGGATGTTTTTAGTGATATGTTCTGTTTCCACTTTTATTGTCGGATTACTGAATCTCCAGTCAGAAACAGGAAATTTATCCTGAAGCCCTATATATCTTCTGTTAACAAGTAAAGCATCACCAGGCATAATATTACCATCTCCGGAAACATCTCCTGCAATTTTTTTCAAAGGGTCAGTAATGCTATATGTACCAATGTAATTTTTACTAATCAACAGGGCATCAACAGGATTACCACCACTCCATCTTTTGGTAGTACTGCCTACAAGCTTATAATCACCGTTTACAACATTTACAAATACATAAAAACCATTATCGTCCGTTTGAGTATTCTCAATCAAAGTATCTCCCATATTTAAAAGGGCAATATTTGTGATTGTATTATTTGTACGACTGCTAAGAATAGAAGAATCTTTATTATTATATTTCACATAACCTGAAATAGCAAATTTGAATCGGGAACAATTGGGTACGTATAGTTCTGCAACTTTAGAAATAATGCTTTTACACATATTGGTAATATTACAGGTATACAGACCGCTATCCTGACATTCAATGGAGTTAATGCTGTATACATTATTAGTTGCTCCGTTAATATTATTTGTAATATCATTTTGTGTCTTAATCCATTGGTAAGAAAAAGAACCTGTTCCTCCCGGATTCACAGTATAAGTAATAGCATCTCCTATAGTTTTTATTTGTTTTACAAAAACAGTTTTTGAAGTTGGAGGTAGATTGACAGTTAAAGTTACTGCATTGCTGGTAGCAGTGCTGTTACCTGAACAATTTTTAGCAATACATCTGTACTGGAGAGTAGCTATAGGATTTGTTACATTTAGCTGTGTAGAAGTGCTTCCTGAATAAGCCGGTCTGGTCCCTCCATTAGTTAAATTAGTCCAGCTACCATTATTAACCTGCCATTGATGGCTAACAATACCTTCACCGGCTGTTGCAACTGTAAAGCTTGCAGATGAAGGACTACAAACAGAAACATTTAATGGCTGTTTGGTGAATGAAGCAGGATTGCAGGTTGCTGAGCCTTTTACAATAATATCATCAATAATAAATGTAGGTCCGGTACCCTGACCATTACCACTTGATTTAAATCTGAAAGCTATTGCAAATTTAGATGTATTATTACATTCTGCAGGGAAACTTATGTTGGCAGTCTGCACTTTGCTTATCGGTGAATAACATCCTGAATATTGCCCTGTATTATTACACCCTCCGGTTGTAAGCCATTTCCATGTTTTACCATAATCAATGCTATATCCAACCTGTCCATAATCCAAACCTTCAAGACCTGCACATTTCCAGCTAAAAGATAGGGTTATGTCTGTTTTTCCGATTGTGGGTATTACTCTGTATGCCCATCTATCAGTAGCCAAATCATTAAAATAATCAAAAACTCCGCTCCGGAGTATAGGGCTCATGTCACAATAATAGTATTTCTCATATACATTAATTCCCTTCCAGCCTGACATTGCACATATACCTAATGAAATCTTATTTATAGAAGCAAAATTCTGATTCGGAATCCACGAGAAAAGAGCTTCTGTTAAACACCAGGCATTTCTTGTAGAGTCCATTTGCTGTATGAAACCATGTGTTGTATCATTATAAAGACACCTGTCAGTGTAATGTTGCACAGATAAATCATTTACCCGCCAATAATCAGAGGCTGAATAACCGTTTATACCTAAAAACACATTTTTAGGTCCATTTTCAAATCCTGTTTGATATATTTTATAGTTATATTGTATATGATTTTCATC
>CAZMDE010000115.1:0-4895 GCA_964564355.1 uncultured Bacteroidales bacterium
TGCCGCTTTGCAACATCCCATGTGCAATATATTCAGCACTGAAAGATAAAGAAAAGTTACAAACGATTTCATTTCCCCAAACCTCTTCATCTGCCTTTGATATCGTAAAATCATTATTTAAATACCAAGTATCATTATTTTTGATATATGGTTCTGTTGCAACGCCCATACCATGACCTTGGCTGTTTGATTGACCTGCCTGAATAATAATATCAAATTCCTCTTTGCTAAAATCTTTTAACATTGTTTTTTCTCCTAATTTATAAATAATTTATTCTATTAATTTGTGATACAATCAAATATAAAGGACAACCAAAAAAGGTGGAACCACTAACACGAATAAGATTTATCATCTTAAACTTATTGTTGTTTTTATAATAAAAACAAACTTATCCTTTAAATAGAGCTTTTCCAATGCGCTTAATTCATTTTTTTGTCTACAAACATATGAAACTCCTATTATACTGTTTTAAACATATTTTCGCCACACTTTGGTACAATATTTGCGTAGCTTGTGACTGGTATCGCAGTTAGATTTACAAGCTATGCTTATTTTTATTATATAAGAAGGTAATGGTCTGACGAGCCTTGCTTGGAACTTTGAGTTCGTATTAGAAAGAGTCAGCCTTCTTCTTGCCATCGAACACAAGGTACATCGCAAACACAAGGGGACAGGTATATCGCGTTTAATTATTATGAGAGCCTTTCACCAAATATTTGTCGCGTATTCATATCAAAAACTATATAAATTTATATATTATATCAACAAATATTATTAATGTAAAATTTAGAGTGCACTTTTATTGACAAGTCCAATATCTTTAGTTTCCTACCAGTTTTTCCTCGCATTATACCAGATCATACCGCCTATATTTAGCTTGGTATGCGGTGTAGTTTTGATTTAAGCAATTTTAAGTATTGAAAACCATATAAAAACTAAATTCAAAACATTTTTCGTTTAACATATATTTAGGATTAAGTTCAGGACCACAACTGTTTGAACCTATTCCAGAGTGTTTGTAGTCGATTACAAGGGTGTTTTTGCAATGCTTTTCAAGCTCGAAGTTATGTTTTTTGTCACTTAACTCTTTAATTGTATATTCAGAATAATTAAACGAAAGACATCGACCATAAAAATCAACTGAATTATTGCTTTCGTTTGAAATCCCTATGTAATCACAATTAAAATGACTTGAATTCTCCTGTGGTTTAATGTAGTCTTCATACATATTTGAAATATTTTCGTCAAACATTGAGATATAGGATGCATGGTGTTTGTCAATATAACTTTCGTATGGACCATATCCGAAATAACGACAATTGTAAAAGCTTTTATCAATCTCAAACTGAACGCCAAACCTTGGAAGAAATTCTAATGATTTGTGAATGTTTGCATTAATACTTACTTTAACAGTGGAATCAAAATATATGTGATAGCAAATATCTAAGTTTGCTACATTCATCAAAGCATTAGCACATAATGATGCTTTGGTACAGATTTCAATATAATCATTATTTTTAACTATACTTGTTTTATAAGTCCTTATAAAAGTTCTATCAAGTCCAAACTTTTTCCATTTAACAGCAGCATTAATGTCGTTATCGGTTGGAGCACGATAAACCTCAATTTTAAACGGGTCAGAAATAAATGTATAATTATCAACTGCCATTTTCTCAAAGCTTGCAGTTTCCTTGTTATATAAGTATTCAAAATTGCTACCAACAATCTTAATACATTTGTCAACATGAGCAATTCTTGGGCTTTCGCAGCTTTTTATAATTGGATTATACTCGGTTTTTTTCCCAATTTGAAATTGGCTAAAGCCCAGAACATGCCCTTTTTTCACAATTTCCTCATCGCAATTTTGTTGCAAAATAAATTTAACAAACACATTCTTATTGTTACCTTTATAAACTTCAAAATCCAATTTTTTTGATTGATGTGGCAACACATCAACAGCGCCTAAATCAACTTGTTTAATTAATTTTCCATCCTCCTCAATCTCATATAATACGTTAAGCTTATTCTTTAAATTTGTAAAATCCAGCATATTTACAATATAAATGCCATCAATTCTTTTTTCAAAAAAGGCAGGCTTAATAATTTCTTTATACTCTAAAAGACCAGTATGGGGAGATCTGTCAGGATAAACTAAACCATCGCAACAAAAATTTCCATCGTGTAACAATTCACCACTATCACCGCCATAGCCATACATTACCTTGCCATTTTTCTCACCTAAAATAATAGCGTGGTCACACCATTCCCAAACAAAACCACCACAAATATTATTGTTTTCATATATAAGTTCAAAATAATCTTTCAAATCACCAGGACCATTACCCATTGCATGACAAAATTCGCACAAAATTAAAGGTCTTTTTTCATTATCATTATGTAAATATTTATCTCTAATCCAATCCAGTGAAGGGTACATTTTGCTAACTAAATCTAAATCAATGAATTTTTCATGGCTTTTATTTTTCTTTTCTACATATGTTGATTCGTAGTGAACAAGCCTTGAATTGTCTCGTTTTTTTATTTGCTTTGCTGCAAGTTTGAAATTTTTTCCATATGCGGATTCGTTTCCTAATGACCAAATAACTACACTACAACGATTTTTATCACGTTCCACTAATCTTTTACAGCGGTCTAAAATAGGTTCTTTAAAGGACGGGTCTTTGGCTAAAATTGTCCAATTATCTAAATTAAATTCTGCGTTTGATGCAATTGTTCCATGACATTCAATATCAGCTTCTGCAATTACATAAAAACCATATTTGTCACATAACTTCATAAATAAAGGGGAAGAGGGGTAATGAGAAGTTCTAATTGCATTTATGTTGTGTAATTTCATTAAAGTTAAATCTTTCACAATTTGTTCTTTTGAAGCAACATATCCTGAATCTGGATAGCTATCATGCCGATTTACACCTTTGAATTTAATATTTTGTCCATTAATCAGAACTACTGAATCTTTTATACATATTTCTCGTATTCCTATATCATCTGTTATTATTTCGTCGGCAGTTTCAATTATTAATGTGTAAAGATAAGGATTTTCAGCTGACCAAAGTCGAGGATTATTTATAGTAAATTTAACGATGTCACTACTGGACGACTGATTGAAAAGAACTATATTGTTGTCATAAAATATAATGTTTTTCTGCATTTCACTTGTTTGTGTAAACTCAATAGTAATATCCGTAGTTAAATCATTATAATTAATCTCTTGTTTTACAAAATAATCTTTTATATGATGCTTACTTCTTTCTACTATGTAAACATCTCTAAAAATACCGCTCATTCTAAATTTGTCCTGGCATTCAAGATAACTTCCATCACACCATTTTAGAACAACAACCCAAATTTCGTTTTCGCCTTGTTTTATATTATCTGTGATATCAAATTCACCTATACAATGTGATACTTGATTGTAACCTACAAAAACTCCGTTTATAAATAAATAATAGCAACTATCAACACCTTCAAAAAAAATAAAGAATCTATTATCTGATTTTTCTATTTGAAAAGTCCTTTTATAAAATCCACAAGGATTTTTTAAAGGTACATAGGGTGGGTTAAATGGAAAAGGGTAACGCACATTTATATACTGGTGCTTATCAAAGCCATAAATCTGCCAACATGACGGTACGGGAATAGTATCAAAAGATGTTTTGTTAAAATCAAAAAGCTCTACACTTTCGTAATATTTAAAATCCCATTTTCCGTTCAAATCAATAACATTTTTTTTGCTTGTTTTTAATTGTGGGATGAAGTATGAATGATCTTCCTGTTTATTAATACTTAGTATTTCTGGATTTTCATAATAATTGATAAGCTTCATATTTATGCACCTTTCATGTAGCTACTTGTTTAAAACTATATGAGTATTTTTTATAACACTACTTTTGTCCGAATTAAAATTTTAAGAGTTTGCAGGGGAAACTGTTTTATATTCTAGTTCTATGCTAAGGATTTGTTTTTTTCGCATTTTCATAGTTATGAAATCATTGATAATTTCAACCTTTTCTTGACGGACTTCTTTTAAGTTTACAATATAGGCATTTGTAAAGAGATTATTGCACTTAATAGTTATGCAATTATCCTCTGTACTTAAGTTATGTAATCTTATAATAATACTATCACGATCTTCACTTTTTTTCAGTGAAGACATATTGATAAAATCACCTGAAATATTTAAAAAACTTTGGTTCTTTGGCAGCAAGCCTTCGTGTTTTCCAGTACAAACAGCAAGAGTTGGATTATTGGAAAAATTATATGCTAATTTATAAGCTTTTGATTTTTCAGAGGCTTGAAAAGGAATAATAGAATACTCAAAGATATGATTACCTTTACACTGTGCCTTTTCTGTAGGGAAAAGGCCCCAATCGCCAATTTCTCCAACAGCTCTTAAAAGTGTTAATGAAAGTTTGTTTGATCCATCCCTTTCAACTTCAAATTCATTTAGTCCTTTGGTAGCAATTAAAATCCCGCTTGTATTATCACACAACCCAAAGAAAGCATGGGCTCTTTGACAATTAGAAGGATTTGTCCAACCTTCCCAAGTTTGGATTTTTCTTTCAACTATATCAAATTGACCTTCTGCTAGAGAAAAGTTTGTTTTTATATCATTATTGAAAACCGCTCTTAATCTATGATTTTCACAGATATTGTTAAACACACTTTTTATGTCTATACGAGGAATTCCCATTGTTATAGAAACATATGTAGTGATTTTACAAGTTGTAAATTTGGATGATTGTCTATCAATATTGTTCAAAGGTATATTGATTTCATGCTCTATTTTAATAGTAACAGAATATGGCGAAACTTCTGAAATAGATGATTTGATGAATTTTGACTGTGAAATATTAGTATCTTTTGTTGGGCG
>CAZMDE010000115.1:4905-7703 GCA_964564355.1 uncultured Bacteroidales bacterium
CTTCATCACCGCTATCCTCATAAATATTGATGCTATTGTAAACGTTTTTTGATATTTTATCGAAAACCTTCAATGAGCCATCCTCGTTAATACTGAAAGAGAGTAACTCGTTTTCCGCTCCGGTTTCCGAAAATTTGATTTGATTTAAAGTGTTTACTTTCGATGGAATAACTTGCAGGATTTCATAAGAAAGACCTTCTTTCATTTCAAAGCAGAAATCTACACTGAAACGATTGACATATTTTCGTTTTCTGAATGATGAACTAGGCAATTCATAAGTAAAAGTTTTCCCTAAATGCTTTATTTTAGCTGGTATTACTTCTGATTTCGAATTAATTATATGAATATCCTCAATAGTATCAGTTAAATCAAAATCAACATAAACACTTACGTTAACAATTGAACCATAAGGTTCAAGGTTCCATACTATTATGTTTTTCTCTTGGCAATTTTGTGTATCGATGATATTAGCAAAATATTTCAATGCATTTACTGCTATGTTATTAGATACTTGAATTGATTTATTGAATCTTATTATCATTTCGTCATTAACTTCATCAACATGGCATCCGCAAATGGAATCGTGAGGATGGTTTTCTAAAAGTTTTGTCCAACTATACAATATAAAATCGCTTGGGTATTCTAATCCGCAAATTAAGGCCAAACTACTTATTGGTTCACAGATTCTTTCCAGTAATACTTGGGCCTTATGATTCGTTTGTTTTAATGAGATTCTGGATGAAGAAGTATTTACTAAAGTAAACATTCCGTCTGTAAGTTGTCCGGTAATTTCGCCATGGAAATGTTTAAGGTTATCCTTATATTTAAAAATTGCATTAAGATAATCTTTAAAGTTAGAAATCTTTATTTCAACATCATTTCGCAATTCCCTTGATAATTCTATTATCTCCGGCAAGTTTACTTGTAAGGGTTGATGGTCGCAACCATTCATTCCTAATAAGTTAGGTGTTTGTGCATATTTAGATGCATTTTCAATAATCTTGTTTAATTTCTCCTGAAGGTTTAATTTATCCTGGGGTAATTCCATTGCATTATTATACCAATTTGCAAACATAACGCCTACAACTTCACTTCCGTCCGGAGCCCCCCAAATCAATTCTGAATCGGTTATACCGGACTGAAATATAATACTATTGTTAGTCCCTAGGCTGTTTATTCCACGACCGAAAACAGCAAAATTGATATTAAAGCCTTTTAAAATTTGAGGAGCCTGTGATATGTTTCCGAAAGCATCTGGGAAATAACCACACATAACGGGTTTGGCGCCTATTTTCTCGCAATAGGATAATCCGTATAGTAAGTTTCGAATGTTTGCTTCACCACTAATTAAAAACTCATCTTGAAGTACATACCAAGGACCGATTTGTATTCTATCCTCTCTTATTAGCTTATAAAGACGTTCTTTCATTTGTGGTTTAATTCGGAGATAATCCTTAATAACAATGCAATGACCATCCATATGAAAATATTTGAAATCCGAATTGGTTTCCATAGTTATAATTAACTTGTCTATTAATTCAACTAATTTTATCCTATGCTCTTCAAAACTCATATACCATTCTCTATCCCAATGAGTGTGTGGAATTATGTGCAAAACTTTCATTTGTGAAGTGCTCCTTTAAGTATGGTTAAGATTTTTTTACATCTGTGGAAAGTCTAGGCTTTAAGCTTACTGGCAAATAAATTTGAGAAAAACCATTTTTAACACAATTCTTTTTTTCAAAGCATAATTTAGCTGCATTATGTCCGATTGATAAGAAGTCCTGTGCGATAGTAGTGATAGGAACTGAATTGGTGAAAGTTAAACCTAGATTATCAAAACCTGTTAAACCGATATCCTCTGGTACTTTTAATCCAAACTTTAATAAAATATCGTATACTAATAAGGCTGTTATGTCATTAATGCAAATGATTGCTTCTGGCGGAGGACTTAGTTTTATTAGATGTTTAACTTTTTCTTCAATAAGTGCTTTGAATTCCTCGGGGGTATTGAAATTAAATCTAAAATCACAATCAGGTTTGAATTCGATGCCGTGCTTTTTCAAACATAAACTTACACCAAAAACCCTATCGTTTATTGTTGAAATTGAAGAGTTAAAACCACCCAATAAAGCTAGATTTTTGTAACCGTTTTTTAACAGATGTTCAGCCAGTAAATAACCACCGTGTACATTATCGCTTGAAACTAAACTTGCGTTTATACCTTCTGGCAAGAAATCAATGAAAATTAGTTTATAATTCTTGTTTATCAAATCATAATAATAATCAATATTTTGGTTTGATTTATGCGGAAATATTATAAAGGTATCATGTCCTTTTGATATTAAATCATCAATAATTTCAATTTCCGACATAGGATTATCTTCAGGACAGTGTACTGTGAGATAATAACCATGTGATTTTAAATAATTTTGAGCACCATGAATAATTTCGAAATATAACGTTGAATTTCGTTTCGAGCATATAATTAGAGGAATAAGGTTTGAAGGACAATTAATTTTAATTTTATCAGGAGACTCGTTGATGTATGTTCCGCTTCCTTTGACAGAGTATATTATGTTGTCTTCTTGTAATTGTTTTAACGCATTACGAACAGTTGTCCTGCTTAAATCGAAGTTTTGACATAATTCATATTCTGTAGGAAGCTTTGTGTTTTTGTTAAAATCACCTTTTTGGATTTTGTCATTCACAAAATTAATAATAATTTGACTTTTTGATAATTTCATAAAACCACCTCTTAAGTATTTATTGTTTTAATAGAAAGGATATAAGTTTTC